>NZ_JAAHGB010000058.1:0-43088 GCF_010672695.1 Okeania sp. SIO1H4 | reverse complement strand
TTACATCGCAAAACTTTATGCTACTCCAAGTCCATTGATCTGTTGTGCAAATCAGTTCGCTTGCTGATCTATGATTTGAAACATCAGCAAATCCCTCAATTACCTTAATCATTCGTCACTGTGCAACACCATAAACGAACCTGAAAAATTTGTATGAAGTTTTGAAAATTTATCGGTGGAGAATGGGCATCGAAGCCATGTTTAAAGACTTTGACATCCTCTCTGGCCTAAAGGCACAGGGATTCCTATCGAACCTTAATTCCTCGGGAGGTTGACGCTTTGGTGGCGCATAGCTCCGCCAACACAGGGTGCTGCTTCCTAGGCGGTAGTCTGACGCTTCCCTCAACGTCCGTTTAGAGTTTCCGAGTGCCCCCCGACAACTATAACACTCTACCGTATATTCAATACTCTAGCATATATTCAATTCACTTACAAATAAAAAGTCGCCCTATAAGAGCAAGGCACCTACCCCAATTTTTCGGTAAAACAGGTGGATATAATCTAGAGGGAAGTCTAGGTAATGTACAAGGTTTGACTAATTTAATTTCACTGCTTGCTATTGCTAATACTGGTTGATTTTATCAAGGTAAATTTCTCAAAAAATTCGGTGTTCAAAATTACATTTATAGATGAACAGAAGCTCAAAGAAAAGATAGAAGACATAGCAATTTTTGGGTAGGTATATATGGTGAACTGTGGGAGATTGCTGGGGATTATTTAGTTGATATTGTTCAACAGATAATTAACCTGAATCCTTAAAAAAGTCTGATGAGCACAGGGGATTAAAAGCTCTGTCAATGTTAGATAATATTTAACCATCGTGATATTGTTATGCGAGTTTGAAAAAAGAATGCTACAAGAAGGTGCGTCTCGATCAGAGAGGGTTGAAAAGCAATGCAGTTCAGTTAAGGATTTTTTTTGCAGTTCTGTAAGCTCAAGAGCTACTCTAATGGTTCCATACCTTATGAGTTTTAGTATTATCTGAACTTTATTGGCTTAAAAAGAGCTACTCCAATTAATTTTAGACAGCTATCTCTATCATTTTTCTATTTTTCTTCAATATTTCTTCCTTCTTCCCTCTGACCTACAGACGTTGCATGCAACGTCCCTACCATTTGCAACAAATATTTATCACCCTTGGTATAACTCCTAACTCCTCAGCGAATAGCTAGTCTGAGCCAGAATATCGTAGAACCAATTTTCCATACGATTTCCATAAACTTGAATAGAATATTCAGCTTCCGCTTGTTGCCGACAAGCTAAACGATCAAGTTTGTCAAGATTGTTAATTGCTTTTACCAATTCCACTAGATTACCAGGCTCAACTAGCCAACCTGTTTGACCGTGACGCACAATTTCAGCAGGGCCTCCCTTATTATAGGTAATTATAGGCACACCACAAGCTAATGATTGAATGGCAGTCATGCCAAATGCTTCACTCCATCGATGGGTCATCAAGTACCCTCGACTGCGTCGCAGCACTAACTGCATTTCCTTAATTGGTAGAAACCCTAAATATTCTATTGGCGCATCAGGATAATTTTGCTGGATACTCTCCCAGTAAGACTTATCCTGAAGCAAACCCATTATTTTCAAAGGAATACCAGTATTTTTTGCAGCTTCCACAGCATCTTCCAATCCTTTTTCAGGAGAAATGCGCGCCACCCAAACCAAGTAATTATTTGGTCGATCACAATATTGATAGTTTTTTATGTCAATACCATTTCCCACAACTCGACATCTACTAGGAAATGAGAAAGTTTCTGCCTGAGCTTTTGTGTGAACAGCAATAGTACCAGGAAAACTAATACTGGTTTTTTCTATAATCTCATCCATTGCCTTTGACAGAGAACCCATACTTACCAGATGGGCAATAGGGACATTCAAAAATAGAGATAAATAAAAGGGAAGCCAGTCATAAGCAAAGTTAACAATCAAATCGTAATTATTTTGCTCTTTTCCTATAAATTCCCACATTCTGGTAAGCACAGATTTAGGGATTATAGAAATGGGGGTGTCACGATTTAATTGCTGAATACTAACTTGCAGTTCTCCGGTAATTTCAATAATGGGACAATCTACTTTAGTTATAGAACCCTGTGGCGCAACTATATCTACCTTGTGTCCTCTGAGAATCATTTCTTGGGCAATATTTTGTAATGTGAATTCGACTCCACCTCCAGTACCTGAACCAATAGCTCCCACAGGTGTAGAAGCAAATAATAATCGTAAGAGGTTAGCTTGAGCAGTTGCCATTTTTTTTGCCTAAATTATCAAAGGGAACATAAAACCTACATTCCGCACAACAAAATGTAGTATAGAATCAGGAGTCAGGAGACAGGAGACAGGAGACAGAATTTTAGAAGAAAATCATAGCTGCCGTGATTGCGTCATTAATCAAGCAAGTATTTATGCGTAAATTTTTTACTCAGAATTTGATCGACGAAAAAAGTAATTGAGATGATTTGCATAGTATAAATACTTACAAAGCTACGGATTTACATACTACTTTTAATGCTACAAAATGACGTGCGGAATGTGGGATAAAACAGACAAGAAAATCATTGAGCAACATTGGGGTCTGAGTCAAATTAGAAAAACCCAGGTTGTATCAAGCTCTCAATATATTAAATTATCCCGATTCCTTTAGATATTAAGGAATATTTTATAGATAGATACTTCTTTAAATACTTCACAATTTTTGATAACATCTGGTTGTGATTAAATGGGGGTGAAATACTTCTAGAAAATTTGATTGTAGCGTTTGAAAAAAATATTTCACAATAGCTGTATCATCTAAATGAAAAGGATATTCGTTGCCAAAACCCTTAGAAAAATACCAATTAATTAGTAATTTTCCATCAGAACTCAGAAGTTTATGAAACTCAATTAACTGTGATATTGGGTCTGGTAAATGTTCCATGACATCAAAACACATAATTGTGTCAAATGAGTTATAAATTTCCAATTTTGATGTGACTTGAATTTTGTCAGATAACCCTAATTTTTCGGAGCGCTCCAGAACAAAATTGCAGTTAATCGGATTTACATCTAAGTACTGAACTTCGGTAACATTTGGACACAAAGCAGCCGCAAAGGAATGTGTTCCAATCCCCCCACCAAAATCCAAAACCCGACCTTTAGCAAAATCAGCAATTAAATGTAGCATATTACCGATATAATCACAGCTTTTTAAATGCCACGCTGCTAATTCTAAGATATAGGTTGCTCCGACTTGGTCTCGATAAAATTCGATTGCCATTTCCCAATCAAAGTTTTGTCCCAACTTAGTCATAGCTTGATTACTTTCCTGAATTCGAGTCTCAAGGGTATGTCGATCTATCTGCAAAAACTCCTGGATGTGGTTTTTCAGATCGAAAGAATTGTCCCAATAAGCTTTGAGAAACTCAGGTTTAGCTGCAGTTAACATAGAAAATGACTCCTGAATTTTGTACACTTGATGTTGCCGTTCTTAGAAACCTACGATAATCTATAATTATCTGTTCTATTCTTGCTTCTACCTGGCAACGTCGGCGTTATCCAGTCCACAAGCTGACACGGACGTTTGCTGCGCAACGCTAGCGCGAAACGCGGAACGCGGAGCGTAGCTCTCACTGCCCCCCATAGCTAAATTTAACGCTGCATTTCCTACGGAATGCTTCCCTACGGGATGCTACGCAAACGCAAACAAGTCTTGATCGCAGCTAAAATTGCAGTGTTCGCAATTGAACAAACAGTCTGATAAAAACAAAGACTCGCAATTCAGTTCCACAGTTAGAGCAGGTTTTAGAACTAGGAAACCATCTATCAACAATGGTTAATTTAGAGCCGTACAGTTGACATTTGTACTCTAGCTGTCTACGAAACTCATAAAAACCCATAGACTAGGGCAGACTTAGCTAGCTTATAGTTGGCCATCATTCCTGATACATTCAGATCTTCACCCACCACTCTTGCTCCCCTCCCAGCAGGGGATGGGGGTGGGTTGTAGTTAAGAGCCAAATAAGTAGGCACGTTTATGCAATGTATCTTTACGAATATTAGCTATTTTACTGTGTAGTCTAGCTATTTTTAGCTGTGCTTTTTTCCAGTTATTGGAAAACTTGGTTTTATACCTGTTAAGGTATTGCAGTCGTGATAGTAATAATTCTAACTTTTTTTTTCGATTTAGCACCATCAAACATTTCGCAATAGTGATAATGTTGCTAAGGTTTTTACTCCTAAATCTACACTAACTACATCTACTGAATTCTCACTAATTTGAGGTTCTGTTTTAATCTTGAAACTAATGAACCAGCGGTTAGCTTTTCTACTAATAGTTACAGACGACAGATTGACATTATCTGGCAAGATCTCAAAAGTTTTAACCCATCCAATTCTAGGCGTTGCACAGTGACGAATGATTTTATATTTTTGATGAACAAGATTTTGGATTTGATAATTGCTAGAATGATTAATTAATGGTTTTTTTTTAGTCAAAGTCTAAACTAATTTTTGGCAATATCATTCTATAATGTGCAACCCCCAATTCTAGGTAATTTTATCTGACCCACCTCTCTTGCTCCCCTCCCAGGAGGGGATGGGGGTGGGTATTGAACCATCTAAAGTGTTTGCGTAGCATTCCGTAGGAAAACTATCATCTTTGCCTTTTTTCTTGAATTTAGGCTAACCAGAGACTTTCTTAAAGTAACGCTTCCAAGCTGATGACAAATATTTCAAAGCATATTGAGGTGCTGTTTTAGACACTTCGTAGTACCAATAGTTTTGAGGTTTAACCATTGCTACCAAAAGCAAAGGCCAAGTCAATAGCAGTAGGAAATTTAATTTTGCTATCAGGATTAATAGAATTGTGATTAAGGATGTTTCTAGTCAGCCATAATCCACAATTACAGGCATGACGACCCACACCAGCGTGTTGGGCAAGTAATGTTTTTTGTTGATTTGTGGGTTGCTACTCAGTTTTGAATCCTAGTAGCATAAAACAGATAATCGGAGACTATTATAGATAATACCAGATTATAGGTAACAGTTACAAGTCCTTATCAACTCAATGACTAATCAGATAGTGATTAAGTTGAGTAGCTGCCATCTTTTTATCTCTCTTTTTGCCCCATATTTGCATGGATTATTGCACCATTAATAACTGGGTTAGTCGCTGCAAAATAAATGGTTTGTGCAATCTCTGAAGCTTCGATTAAACGATTTTGAGCATTCATAGTTTTTATCTGCTCAATAATTGTCTCATCATGATTAAGATGATTTCGTAACATTGGGGTATCGGTAAAACCAGGACAAACACAAGCTGTATGAATACCTCGATCTATTAAATCCTGACAAGTGGCTCGCATTAACCCCACTGCTGCGTGTTTAGAAGTGACATAACTAAAGGCACCAGGCACCGCCTTTTCTGAGAGAGTGGAACCCACATAAATAATAGCAGACCCCTTTGACATTTTTGGCATGACTATCTGATTCAATATAGTTGGAGCAACCATATTAATTTCCAAGATATCTCGTAAATTATTGGCTTGAATATTTTCTACATTATCCTTATCTAAGCGGGCAGCATTGTGAACTAAAATCACCCTTTCAGAATATTCTAATTTAGGTAGTAACTCTTGTTTCAAATTTTCCTCAAAACCTTTTGCAGCTAAATCTATCTGAATATTAACTACATCTGGCAACGGACATAAATTTCTAGAAAGGTTAATAACCTGAAATTCCTGTTCCAGAAATAGTTTAGCTGTTGCCAATCCTATGCCACGACTTCCACCAGTTATAACCAAATATTTTTTGCTCATTTTTTACTCCAAAAACTGCTACCTGACTGACCAGGACCAGAGAATATTTTAACTTCTATTGTTTGAATCAAATGCTCTTGATTTTCTTGTACATTAACAAGTAATTGTTGCAAAAACCAATGAGAAAGCTCCTCTACAGTAATATTTCGCACCGGAAGCAACTTTACATCTCGTTTAAGAAATGGTATTTTCTCTTTACCACCATTGAACAAAGCATAGATATATTCATCGAATTCTTCTATTTTGAGATAAGGATTTTTTAATGGCAGTAGAAAAACTTCATCAAGAAATTGACAAATATTAAGGATAATTTCTTTGTAAATACCATAGTCAAAGGTCATGCCATTGTTTGTCACTTCAGCCTCGAACATGACATATACAGAAAAACTATGACCGTGCAGATTTTCTCTTTCACTATCTGAAAATATAGTGAAGTGACCTGCTGAAAAGTTCATTGCTTGCTTAAATAATTCAATTTTAGTCAGTCGTTTTTTCATAGAAAATGCACAGTTATATAAATCCTAAAAGAAATAGGAATGAAGAAAATACAGGAAATTAAATAGTCATTGGGGAATCAACATAAATATTTGGTTCTTGTAGATAAAATTCAATGCCAAAATTTTTCAGCTCCTTAGAAATATTTTGATTAGCAACTTCCAAAAGTCGCTTTCTTAATTGGATAGAATTTTCACTAGAACCGAGAATAAAGAAAGTTATCCTCGCCCGACATTTATCTGTATGTTCATGGTCAAATACTGCTATTTTTGTACTTCCTGGGTCAATACCAAATACTGAATCTGTACTATTTTTAACCACTTGCTGAACTAGAGCTTTTTCTCGTTATATCAGTTTCTTGGTAAAGTCTAAATATAATAAAACCATCACTTTTTTACCACGGGTAATATTCTCAATTCCTGCATTGGCTAATTGGTTATTAGGAACAATATATAGTGTACCCGTGGCGGCTTTCCTAATTTTTGTAGACCGCAAACCAATAGATTCTACTCTGCCATACATCTCACCTTCTCCTAATGAGCAACGAATATAATCTCCAGGAATAAAAGGACGGTCTAAATACAATACAACAGTACCAAACAATTGCTCCAAAGTTTTGGAAGCAGCAAAACTAATAGCGACACCACCAATAGATACTCCAGCTAACAAACCTGTTAATGGAAATCTTTGACTTTGAGCATAACCTATTGTGGCAATAAATCCGATTACTACATTTACTATAGTCTCAAATACTAAGAGTAACTCATCAGCTTCTAAGCCAGATTTACGAATAATTTCAATGCCATATATCCTGAGTACTTGCTGAAATAAACGGGAAGCTAACCAGGCAATACTAATCACTACAACAAGAACTATTAAAGGATTAAAGAAATTGTATAATGCTTTGTATTCTTCTAACCAAACTGAGGATAGAGAAATTAATATAAATGTTCCTGCAACTTGGAAAGGTTTTGTCAGTGGACTAATAAAGTTGTTAGTAATTTCTTTGCTTGAACTAGGCAAAAACTTATTAATAATTAATTGCACTATTCCTGGTGTATATTTTCCTATCAATACAGCTCCCAGGGCAAATACAAAAAAAATTAGATAGTGAGGAATGCTAGAACCTTGCAAAAAAACAGATAGCTGATTGACCTTGTTAATTATATTTGAAAAAAACATAATCAATTAAACTGTAATTGGTGAATCAACATAGATACTAGGTTGCTCTATATCAAAAGCAATACCATATTCCTTAAGTTTCAAAGTAATTCTTTGGCTAGCATTATCCAACATTTGACGACGCAAATCCATAGATACTTTACCAGAACCTAAAATAAAAAATGTAATCTGGGCTTGAGTTATATCTTGTAAGTTAGAATTCTGTGAATTTTTAAAGGTAATATCAGTATTACGAGGCTCTATGCCAAATACATCACTTGTACTTGCTAAGATAACTTGACGTATTAATGCTTGTTCTTCAATATCTACCTGACGATAAAAAGTTAAGTATAGAATCGACATAACTTTCTTGGCTGCGGTAAAGTTTTCAATATTTACCTGTGTCAGAGAATTATTAGGAATAATAATTAATGTACCTTTACCAGAAGAACGGATTTTAGTAGAGCGTAAACCAATTGATTCTACCCTACCAAAAGTACCATCTGGGAGACCAATATAATCATCTACTACAAAAGGTCTATCTACATAAAGTACGATACCACCAAGTAATTGACTTAAAGTATTTTGAGCAGCAAAAGCAACTGCTACACCTCCTACTCCTAGACTAGCAATAATACCAAATACATTCACTTGGTGAGTCTGAGCAAAAATGATAATAGCTAATACAAGAATGATAAAGTTAGCAATAAATTTACCTACTACAAATAAGTCACTATTAGCTTTTTGATCGCTTCTAAATGCTGCTTCTATTAAATAAACATCAAAAAACTTTTTAGCAAATTGAGAACCTAGCCAAGTAGTTGTGATAGTTAAAATTAAACTCAGAGTAATTTCTATAATATATACCTGAGAATATGGTGTAACAGCCAGAAGAGTTATCTCAGATATGGCTATGGCAATTACTACTCCAATTAGTGATTTATTTGGAGATATTATAATTTTATATGCTTCGGAAATTTCTGTAGATATAATCCTCTCTATTAATTCAGGCAGTTTGCGAATTACGATAACTACGACTATTCCTATGACTGCGATGGCAAATATTTGCAGGATTTTACTAAGATCTATTACTATTTGTTCAGGAATTTGAATAGTTTCGGTCATAAACAATCTTTATTTGAAAATAATTTTCTGAATTTGATTTAATTTTTATCTCTTAGTTGATTTTTTTATTATACTCTAAAATTTTTAAAATTTTGATTTATGCTAAATTCGGTTATGATAAGCTACTTATATAAATAATCGCCAAATTCTCTTTAATCAAAGAATTTAATTTCTTTGAACATAGTCTCAGTAAAATTTTTAAAATTTTGATTTATGCTAAATTCGGTTATGATAAGCTACTTATATAAATAATCGCCAAATCCTCTTTAATCAAAGAATTTAATTTCTTTGAACATAGTCTCAGTAAACTCGAATGTATCACCCAGTTTACTTGAACAACTAAAATTATTGTCTGTTTAAATTTAAGTTTTATCGAGGTTAAAATCAGTGGATTATTCACTGATTTTAACCCGTTTATATCTTTTTTATGTATAGCTTGAAAAGACTTGATTCAAGTAATTTAAGAGGAAAGAGGATTTAGTCTGAGAAAATAGCGATCGCCTAAATTATATTATTGATTAGACCTAGGCGTGAAAAAGATATAGATTTTTTGCAGGAGTAGGCAACAGCTCCGAAAGGCAACAGGCAACAGGTAAGATATTTTTACGCGCGAAGGCACTAAAAAGGATTTTTTAGGGTAAATTTTTCTTTCCTTAGCTGATCTAATTAAAAGATTTATTTATTTTCCACCAGATGTCTATTAATTAATTAAATTAATTAAAAAGTTGGCGATCGTGTCAGAGGTGCTGAACACTATCGTTTTTAATTTCATATTATTTTTACTCAGGAAACTCAGGAATTACCCATTTAGGAGGAGCCATTCTTTTCTTCATAACTGCTTCTTCAGCTATTTCCAACATTTTATCTAAGGGAGTATCATCAATAAACTTTGATGTTTCTTTTACATATTCCTGATTCGGGCATTTGTCACCTAAAACACATCCATTAACACAAGCTTCTGCACAATTTACAGTGTTTTCCATCCTATTTTCCTCTGGTAGTTTAGTTATTTTATAGCAGATAACTTTTTCTAGTTATCCACTTCAGCAGTCATCATTTGACTTTCAATATTATCATAAGCTCTATTAGTTTGAATTTTTTCCAAATAATATTTATCAGTCAACTCATCAAAACAAGAAAATATTTCATTAAGTAAATTAACTAACTGCGTAGGAGGAATATTTTCTGATAACTGAGTAAAACCTACTAAATCAGCAAACAAAATAGTTACTTCGGCAAAACTTTCAGCAATATTTTCCTGTTCTTCCTTTAATTTTTCTGCAATAGGTTTAAGCAAAATATTTAACAACAGAAGTGAAGAAATGGATAACAGAGAAAAATTATAACTCTACTTTGAGAAGCTGGGCTTAATATAATTAGGTTTTTACTATAAAATCAAACTCGTTCAAACGCTCAGAAATAAAACTAATACTCAGAATAATGGAATTGATAATCCTGGTAGAGGAATTAAAACTCTGTCTAATTGATGCACTGTAGGTAAGGCTTAGATATGAAACTAATGGTAGAGAAGGTAGATATATAGTCATTCCAGTTAAGATTGAGACAAGGGTTTCTTGCCTTGAAAGAGTTTCAGCTAAAAAAGTTTTCCAGTCTTATTCAGAATGACTATAATTAGTAGTTGCCTACTCCCTACTTCTCTACAGCAAAAGTGGGTAATTTACTAGATATCAATTTTCAAGAAACCTAAAATTACCCACAATTTTTGATAATTTAACTGCTGCCTAACTGACTAATCCTTTGCTAAGTAACTCATAAAGAAAAGAGTTAATAAAAGTTAGTCCTAAAGAACCAATTAACGCACTCCAAAATCCCCAACGTAGTCGAAATCCACTTACTAACCAGGCAGCTAAACCAAAGATAACAAGATTAACAACTAGAGTAACTAAACCAGGAAGAATTATATTAACTGGTAAAGCTAAAGTTCCTAAAATTGGACGTACAAATACATTTAACAGCCCAAATATCGCCGAAGAAATCAAGGCAATATTAAAATCATCAATTTCTACCCCAGTAGGCAACTTAGAAATAATAAACAAACTAACAGCAGTAATCAACCACATAACAATCAGTCTAACAATCTCTTCAGTAGCCATTTTTTTCTCCTTAAATTAACAGAAGTCTAAACATTAAATCGGAAGAGCAAAACATCTCCTTCCTTAACAACATAATCTTTGCCTTCACTCCTCATCAGACCCTTTTCTTTAGCAGCAGTCATTGAACCAGTAGCTACTAAATCATTATAGGCAATTGTTTCTGCTCGAATAAAACCTCTTTCAAAATCAGTATGAATTACACCAGCAGCTTGAGGAGCTAACATTCCAGCCTTAATCGTCCAAGCTTTGGTTTCTTTTTCTCCAGTAGTAAAATAAGTACGCAATCCCAACAATTCATAAGTTGCTTTAATTAGAGATTTCAACCCACCTTCTTCTACTCCTAAAGATTCTAAATAATCAGCTCTTTCCTCCTCCGGTAACTCAATTAATTCTGATTCTACCTGAGCTGAAATTATCACAACTTGAGCATTTTCCACAGCAGCAATATTGCGGACTTTTTCAACCCATTTATTCCCACTAGCCAAATCATCCTCAGATACATTAGCAGCATAAATTATTGGCTTAGAAGTTAACAGATTTAAAGGCTTAATTAACAGAAATTCTTCTTCGTTTAAGTCAGCCATTCTCACCGACTTACCTTCATTTAAAATCTCCTCTAATTTTGTCAAAACTTCCAACTCTGCCTGAGCATCTTTACTGGTACGAGCTTGTTTTTTAGTCCGTTCAATTCGGCGTTCAACTTGAGCTAAATCGGACAAAGCCAACTCTAAATTAATTACCTCAATATCTCGTACTGGATCTACAGAACCAGAAACATGAATAATATCCTCACTATCAAAACAACGGACTACTTGAACAATAGCATCGACTTCTCGAATATTAGATAAAAATTGATTCCCTAATCCCTCTCCTTTACTTGCACCTTTCACCAAACCAGCAATATCAACAAACTCAATTCTAGTAGGAACAGTTTGAGCAGAATTAGAAATTTTCGTCAGCACATTTAACCGCTCATCTGGCACCGAAACCACACCAACGTTGGGTTCAATTGTGCAAAATGGAAAGTTAGCAGCTTCCGCTTTAGCATTAGCAACCAAAGCGTTAAATAAGGTAGATTTTCCGACGTTGGGTAGTCCGACAATTCCAGCTCTGAGCATAAATTTAAGTCAAAAGTAAAAAATCAAAAGTAAAAAGTTTCAGAAATTACAGTTTGTATTTAGATCCGAGTTACTATACAACTGCCTTATCTAGTTAGGATAGCAGAACGAAAGAAGAATCTTGATTTCTTAGCTAAGTCCTAATCAAAATTAAAAATTAAAAAATAGACTTTCTTGTTCAGGTAATTCCACAAGCAACTATAGGTGCTAGATTTGATAACAATAAAATCAATACATTTTGCTGGTCTTTGAAAAAATTGGCTCAAAACTTAATTTTAAGAAATGTGAAGAATAGTTCATAAGAGTTTTTGAATGTGATTTACTTCTAGAAGTATATAAATCAAAATTTTATTGCTCTACTGCCCTAATGTTTATTTAGCTGATATTTTATTGCTAAGTAGTGTTTAAAATTTTGATAATTAGAATTCCCAAAATTATTAAATAAAAACTATTGTGCAATGGTTAAAGAAAGAATAATTGGAACTACGGAAGCAGCATATTTATTAGGTATTTCAGCTCAACGTTTGCGGGTATTGTTAGCTCAAGGTCGAGTTAAAAATGCCTACAAAGAAAATGGCTTTTGGCAAATTCCTGCTTATGGGCCTAAAGGTAGTGAAATGCCAATCATTTTTCCTGGTAGAAGGGGGCCGAAAGGTAATTGGTGTAAGCGGAAGCGCACTAAACCCACAATGATTCATGTTAATCAACACATAATTAAGAAAAACGCAAATAATCCACTAAAGGAGTTGAAGCCTGTAGTTTCTGTAAAGCAAACTAACGGTAATAATTATGGCTATCAGTTGGAAATTAAAGGTCCTTGTCGAATTGTATATAGCCCTCACGATCCGGCAGAATGTGGCGCTCATTTGTGGATTGACACTTTTAGTCGCGTGCAATTTGTAGATACCAATTTTAACCCCATTACTGCTTGTCGAGCATATAAATATATATAGATGATGTAAGTTAAGTAGATAAAATTGAGATTTTTTCAAATATCTGTTGTGATAAGCTGATAGTTAAACTCAAAAAAAATCAACGACAGATGGATAGTGCTGTGAAAAATCAAGCCCTTGTAGATGCTTTGGTCAAAAATCTGCCGGAGGATGCAAATGAAGCGCAAGTTAGTGAGATTTTTGCATCTGAATTATTTAATTTTTTAGGTTTTGAAGTAAATGAACGAGTGCCTAATTTTAATACAAGAAGTGGTACCGATCCAGTCGATCATGCTCTACGTCATAATACAGAGAATGACATATTTAATCAAACCAAAACTAATCCAGATATTCTCGTAGAATTGAAAAAACGGAATCTTAATTTAGCTCCTGGTTCAAAAGGATATAAAGATACTTTTAAACAAATTAAACGGTATTTGTTAGCAGAAAACTGTAAAACAGTGAAGTGGGGAATAATTACGAATGCTAATCACATTCAATTATTCAGAAAGCATGGAAAAGTTATTCATCCGGCGACAGTTTGTCTGGAAATTAATCCAGAAAATATCATCAAAATCGCTACATTAGTTAAAGAAAAAATTTATCGACCACAAAAAGCTTTAACAGTAGCAGTTTATAATAAGAAAGGTGGCGTAGGTAAAACAACAACCACAGTCAATACCGCAGCAACTCTATCTCTTTTGAATAAAAAAGTTTTGATTGTAGATTTTGACCCTGACCAACGAGACCTAACAAATTCTCTAGCGATTAAACCTAGTCAACCTTCTTTTAATCAGTGCTTAGTAAATGAAAGTATTAATATTAGAGATGTAATTTATCCTTACAAAAGGAAATTCAAAAACTTACAAAAAGAATTTGGCTTTGATGTGATTCCTATTCCTTTAGACGAACCCCTTGAAGTCTGGCATGAAGATAAATTGCGTCAAGAAATAGATGTTACGAAATTAAGTGAAATATTAGAGCCTTTAAAAAATAACTATGATTATATCTTGATTGACTCTTCTCCCAACTGGCGAATTTTTAGTCAGAGTGCAATTTATGCTGCGGATGTAGTTTTAATACCGACAAAACATAACAACTTCTTTTCTCTAGAAAATGCAGCCGCAGCTATCAAAAAATATATACCTGAAGTTCAAAGAAAAAGAAAAGATGGCGGACCTTTGATTCTACCTATTTTCTTTAATGGAGAGAAAGCGACCGAGGCGCAAATGAAAGATGCTAAATCTCATATCAATCAACTGATAAAAGATGCTAAACAAGACCAAAATAATAAATTTGACCTGCTACCCTATTTTTATCCCCGTTATACAGCAGCAAATAAAAATATGAAAATATTTGAATTACCTAATTATGCTTCCATTGGAAAATCTGCTTTTTCTAACGTACCTGCTGTTTATAAAGATAAGATGGTTCGTGAATATTATAAGAGTTTGGTTAAGGAGTATTTTTTATTATGAGTAGCTTGAGTAATATTGGCAATTTGATGCACCTATATATGTACAAAATTGAACCAGGGAATGGAACAGATGCTCCAGAATTTCTAATTTCAGCAACGGCAAAAGCTCTCAATGAAACTGGTGGAAGAAACTGGGTACCTGTCATTGTCAAAGAATTGGAAAAGAATAAATATGAAGTAATTGGCAACTCCTTTATTTTTGCTGTAGCTGAAGCTGCGGGTTTAGAAAAAGTTTGGTGTGTTATTGCTGATGAAAGTGAGCAGACTGAAAAAATTAGCAAAATTTTGTCTGGGGAAAAAACGCCACAAATAAATCTTTCCACCTGCACAAGAGACGAAATTAAAATAGCACTTCAATACTTAATTGAAAGACCAGACAGCCAACTTAAAGGAGTAAAACTACCAGTAGCCACAAATCGTATTGATGAAGCACCCCGTCAATATTGGAAAGATTTTAAACCAATCACAAAATTAGGATGTGGAATTACGATGGCTAAAGTCAAAGCTTTGAAAGAAGTTTTTTATCTGACTCCCCAACCAATGCCCGAACCTGAGAAAGTAAATCTTTCTACTGCCACAAAAGACGAAATTAAAGCAGCACTTAAATATTTAATAGAAAAGCAAAATAGTCAACTTAAGCAAGTTGAATTAGTAAAAGCAACAGAACGTATTGCTGAAGCTCCACGTCAAAATTGGAAAAGCTTGGAACCAATTACAAAATTAAAATGTGGAATTGGGAAAGCTAAAATTAATGCTTTAAAAGAAATATTCTATCTATAGGATAATGATGAAGCAAATAAGGAAAAATGTTTTTCCCGTTGCTCCCTATTCCCTAATATAGAATTTGAAAATTAGTTATCCTATGATTTGAGGAGTGAGGAATTATAATAAATTACCTAAATATCATTTATCTACCTTTTGATAAAACCTTTTGCTTCAGAATGGGGTTTAATATTAAGTCTCATTAATTAGCCAAGGGTAAAAATCTTTACCCCGATCAATTTCTCCCTATTCTCTGTTCCCTATTCCCTAAATTTTTCCGAAGTGGGCATTCAAAGAAACATGATATAAACAAATATAAATCTGACCTAAAATTATTTAATTTCCCTGATTATTCATAAAATTATTTTTTCATCCTTGGTACTAGAAGTAAAAATGCCAAGACTAGAACTACTGAAAAATTAATTCATAATAGGGGGAAAAGTAGATTTTATTTACCCATCAAATATTTTCTACAAATTGTAGGAATAATTCAGAAAAAATAACAATAAAAAGTTACTAAAGCAAGAATTAAAATTTTCAGTTCGATAAATTGTCAAGCTTAATTAGACGATTGGATATATGCAGGATTAATTGATAGTAAAATTTTTATTCAGTTGTTAGATAAATTCAATCCAGATTTATCTATATCTACGGTAATGATGTAATGATTTATAGATATATCTATAATTAATCTCGCGGATAAAATGACTGAAAAACGGTAGTGGTGCGTTAGTCTTGCATAGTAATGGTAGATGGGGATGAACAACGGCGCTTCATAGGAGCAAGATACGAACAAGGGAGCAAGATGCTCCCACTGTTTTTTACTTGACCAAAATAATTACAATAGACCACCAATGAAAATGCACTACCACCAAATCTTCTACCTAAAATTGTTGTAAATGCTTGACCAAACCAAAACACCAATAGTTGAAACCCTCAAAAATCTTACCCAAAAATCTCATGCTCCTTTCTACGCACCAGGACATAAACAAGGAAAAGGCATTCCACAACCACTTAATGACTTATTAGGTAAAAAAGTATTTCTAGCAGACTTACCAGAATTACCAGAATTGGATAACTTGTTTGCTCCAGAGAGTGTAATTAAAGAAGCTCAAGAATTAGCAGCAGAAACCTTCGGCGCATTACAAACCAAATTTCTCGTCAATGGTTCAACTACAGGAATTATCGCTGGAATACTAGCCACTTGTGGAAATGGGGATAAAATTATTTTGCCTCGGAATATTCATCAGTCAGTAATTTCTGGGCTAATTATATCTGGAGCAATTCCTATTTTTATCCATCCAGAATATGACTCAGATTGGGATATTGCTCTAAGTGTCACCCCTCAATCTATTGCCCAAACCTTAGCAAAACATCCAGACACCAAAGCAGTCATGGTAATTTATCCTACCTATCATGGTGTTTGTGGAGATATTGCAGCGATCGCCCAAGAAGTCCACAAATATAATATTCCCTTATTAGTAGATGAAGCTCACGGTCCACATTTTGCTTTTCATCCAGAATTACCAACTCCAGCATTAGTAGGTGGAGCAGATTTAACAGTACAATCCATTCATAAAGTATTGGGGGCAATGACTCAAGCATCAATGTTGCATCTGGGCAGTAAACGCATAGACTCCTACCGACTCAACCAAGCCTTACAAATGCTACAGTCTAGTAGTCCAAATTATTTACTTTTGGCATCTCTCGATGCTGCCCGCCAACAAATGGCTTTGCTTGGTCAAGAACTAATGAGTCAGACTTTAGAATTAGCTAGGGATGCTAGAAATAGAATTAGTCAACTGCCAAATTTTTCTATATTTGACAAAGAAATAAGAAGCTTGACTAGCTCGCCAGGAAATTCAGACTTATTAACTAATGAGAGGAAAAGATTACCTTTCTTGATAAAAGGCAGAAAATTTGATGAAAGTTATATCAATTCTGGATTTTTTGCTCTTGACCAAACCAGATTAACAATAAAAGTCTCTGATATTGGTTTGAGCGGGTATGAAGCTGATGAAATTTTGCATCAGAAATTAGGTGTTACCTGTGAGTTACCAAGTTTCAAAAGTCTGACATTCATTATTTCTCTGGGAAATACAAAGGCAGATATTGAGCAGTTAATAGATGCTCTAGTAAATTTAGCAGAGCAAGATTGTAGAAATAAATTTAACAAGTTCACCGACTTTAAGACAGAAATTGACGATTATTTAATTGATTCCTCAATTCCTTTATCTCCCAGAGATGCCTTCTTTGCCCAGAAAGATTATTTACCCATAGAAAAATCTTTAGGTTGTATCAGTGCTGAACTTATTTGTCCCTATCCACCAGGTATTCCAGTATTAATGCCTGGTGAAATTATTGCGCAACAGCATTTGAAAATACTTGAACAAGTCCGGGCATTGAGTGGGATAATAACAGGGTGTAGTGACCCCACTCTTAAAAGTATTAAAGTGTGTAGATTTTAGTCTTATATCATGTCTCTTCTCTAGGGAATAGGGAATAGGGAATAGGGAACAGGGAACAGGGAGAAATTTATCAGAGAAGACTTTTTTATGATGACTAATTAGGGTTTGCTGAAAAAGTCTTATGGGTGAGGGAAGGAGACAGCTATACTGGAGACAGGAGACAGGAGAAAAGGAAATTTAGAGGAGGTAGGAGCGGGCGTTTTGTCCCAAGATTGTTCTGCCCAACTATGCGCCTAAAATGCTCACTTTTTGAGCGTGAAGAGCTGAAAACCAGGTACTTTTTAAAGGCCACAAAAAGGCCTAAACCTTGATCTGCAAATACTTTTAGATTTAATCAGCAAGCCCTAATTAATGAGACTTGATATTAGACTGTAAGACATATAGTCATTCCAGTTAAGATTGAGACAAGGGTTTCTTGCCTTGAAAGAGTTTCAGCTAAAAAAGTGTTCCAGTCTTATTCAGAATGACTATAGTAATAAAGGACACAATAAATCTACTATTACTATTACCGCTCAACTAAACTTACTCAAACTTACTCACAAGTCTGAAAGTATAGTCAAACGCAAGTGGATCAAGCACTACAGGGTTAAACGGCAAACTCTTTATTCCTTGGTCAAAGACATCAGGAATTACTTTTTTAATAATGTTCAACGACCCATTTACATCTGCATTTAATAATTTATTTTCCCTGTTTTTATACAGTCCTCTTGTTACTCTTTTTCCACTTAATTTCGGTTTTTTATCTCCATATTTAGGCAAATTATCCCCATCTAAACAGCTTAATTGAGATGTATAGGATTCTTCGGTAATTATTACTTTTATTGTAAGCATTCAGCCGTCAGCCATCAGCTATCAGCTATTGCTTTTAATTTAGAATAAAAGCAATATTTAATTCTCTTACTAAAAAAGTTGGCTCCCTTACCCTAAAAGTCTATATTAATTTAAACACTTTCCTATATGAGAGAGTCTTGTTGCTAATAGCTGACAGCTAATAGCTGAATGCTTACCTTTTATTCCTCTTAATTGGGCTTTATACGTTAACATCTCTATTAACTTACAGTGAGGGATATTAACAAATTGTTGATTGTTCTTTTTCCCTAATTTTATTTCTTGTTTCCAATTTTGATTCTACCCAATGATTAAGATTCCTATTTCATGGTTTACACACTAATCTATTACTCTTTTACTTGCTGTATGGAGATAGTTTTCTACTCGACAATTTCGTTTATGAGTTAATTTTTTTAACCGATTAGAATTAGTTTGATTGTGGTTGTTTTTTAATTGAGATTGTAAATAAGAGCGTTGTTTATTATAAAAGGCGTTAATGGCTTTTAATGGTCTGCACTTAATCAAGAGAGGTGAAGTTCCTGTTTGATTTGTCGTTACAGGTATTAAGTTATTTACTCCTAAATCTACTCCTGCTATTTGTTGATTTTCTGTTGTTGACTCCGCTTTTTCAGATACTATTTCTATTATGTAACAGCTACTTTTGGGGATAATTCTCGCTTCTATTATTTCTGTCTGTGAAGTAGGGATTTTTATTTCACTCATGGATAAGTGACAAATCCCTTTTTTTAAGGCTTTTTTAGAAATTGATTCATGAGGATAGGGCAGAAGATTTCGGCCTTTTGTCTTATGTTTATATTTGGGAATTTTCGGTTTTCCTAAAAATTTACTTGGCTGTTTTTTCCATTCTTTTAAAGCTCAAAAATAACTAGGGCTTACTGAGTCTAATCTCCTGATTATTTGCTTACTTACTTTGGTAGGTAAAGCTTGATAATCATCCGTCTTAGATACCTTGTGATACAGTTGATTAAAGCTTAGTTTCTTTTTGTTTTCAAAGAAATATTGGCGATAATAATAGTTAGCTAAATTGAACAAATTTTTCGACAAAAAAGCCTTGTGATTTATTTCTGACCACCAATAATGTGATTTTGTAATAACATGACGTTCAACTAGTTTCATATCTTAATTGTAGCTGGACAACTCTATTGAAGTAATTATAGAATTATCAACATATACTATATAACCGGATTCTATATTAAATCAACAATTCCCTATTCCCTATTCCCTAACTTCTGCAAGAAGTCTACCGAAATATCAACCGCTTTTCTAAATTACTGCTAAAAAAAATTTTCCTATGTCTTCTCCACTTTGGCCTTATGTTACTCCAGGTATCTCCGATGACTTATTTGAACGTTTACCTGGTATTCCCATGAGTAAGCGAGAAGTCCGCTTACTGTTAATATCTTATTTACGATTACAATCAGACTCTATTGTTTGGGATATTGGTGCAGGAACAGGGACTATTCCCGTCGAAACAGGTCTAATATGTCCTCAAGGCCGAATTATTGCCGTAGAAAGGGATGAAGAAGTAGCAAATTTAATTCGGAGAAATTGCGATCGCTTCGGAGTAGAGAATGTCACAGTAGTCGAAGGTAGTGCTCCTGAATGTCTAGATAGTCTAACCGAAGCGCCCAGTCGTGTCTGTATAGAGGGAGGTCGTCACATCAAGGCCATACTCCAAGAAGTTTGGAAAAGATTGTTACCCCAAGGTCGAGTCATCGCCACTGCTGCTAATCTAGAAAGTCTTTATGCTATTTCTGAAAGTTTTGCTGATTTACAGGTTCGCAATGTAGAAGTAGTTCAACCGGCACTGAATCGTTTAGAGACAAGAGGTATACATCAAACCTTTGCAGCAATTAATCCCATATTTATCCTTAGTGGTGAGAAAATAGACTGAATTTTACTCTAATCTGAAATTATACAATACATTGAAATATATAGATTTATAAATTAAGTAATAATTATCAGTGAATTAAATGTCTATAATAATTAGATATTAAATTACTGGAACATTTAACGCTGCATTATTGGAGCAAAAACTGAACCGATCATTTATTTTATCTGAATTTGTACATATTATGTCTTGGTCTCGTATTATTAGTGGATTAGTGGCGATCGCTGTTGCTTTGGGAATGATTATTTTCGGGGGATGGTGGTTTACAGTAGGTATGGGAGCGATCGTTTACCTGGGCCAACAAGAATATTTTCAACTAGCACGCACCAAAGGTATTGCACCAGCAGCCAAAACCACCCTAGCATTAAGTCAAGTTATTTTGGTAGTAGCTGCCCTAGCTCCTGATTTAGTAGATGCTATATTTACATTAGCAGGAACTCTAATTTGTTTTTATCTACTATTTCAGCCAAAATTAGCTACGATCGCTGATATCGCATCATCAATTTTAGGTCTATTTTATGGTGGATATCTGCCGAGTTATTGGATTAGACTCAGAGTTGGACTAGAAGCTCAGTTACAGACACCTCAAATAATTCCACTAGGAAATTACTGGGATATTTCATGGATAGACCCTTTGAGTTGGTCTCAGAGCCTAACATTTACTCTACTTGGTTTTTGCTGTATATGGGCTGCTGATATTGGTGCTTATTTTGTGGGAAAATTCTTTGGCCGAATTAGACTTTCAGAAATAAGCCCCAAAAAAACTGTAGAGGGTGCAGTGTTTGGTGTTGTGGGTAGTATAGTAGTCGCGACATTAGGTTCTTGGTACTTAGGTTGGCCTGGTTTGCCTTGGACAGGTGCTGTTTTGGGTTTAGTAGTAGGAATTGCCAGTCTACTTGGAGATTTGACTGAATCGATGATGAAACGAGATGCAGGTGTGAAAGATTCTGGACAACTAATTCCTGGACACGGAGGGATTCTTGACCGCACGGATAGTTATGTTTTTACTGCACCCCTCATATATTATTTTTTTACTCTACTTTTACCACTTCTCAATACTTAGGGTTTAGTATGGTTGGAGTTATGGGTTCACTGTTAAACGACCTTCGCAACTAAGTTGACCAGAATTTAATGTTAATTCTTTTAGTTCAACATCAGAGCCTAAGTCAATTTTGATATTATTTGAAAAGTCATAACTAGCCTTGTGCAAAATCTGAATCTCTAGATTGTCTAACAATAGTTCAGAGCTACTAGCAAGCTTCAAATCAGTATGCAAAGTTAAGGAAATCTTTTCATCTGATGTAGACAAAAAATTAGCAAATAAATTTATCCTGTCTGTAAAAAATTCAGCTTTCTGGTCATACAAACTAATTGGTTGTTCTAGCTGTTCTAAAAAATCTGGCGGTAATAATGGAGTTAAAAATTCAACGACCGCTTGAGCTAACAGAGGAGATTGTAGACTAGTATTAAAGTCAGATTGTAGTAATTTAAGCTTACCAAATAAAGGAAAAGATTCTAATATTTGTAAT
Source organism: Okeania sp. SIO1H4 (assembly GCF_010672695.1). Lineage (NCBI taxonomy): Bacteria > Bacillati > Cyanobacteriota > Cyanophyceae > Oscillatoriales > Microcoleaceae > Okeania > Okeania sp. SIO1H4. The sequence continues at coordinate 21,366 of NZ_JAAHGB010000058.1, read as the reverse complement.
GGTTTACCCTTGATAACTTGACCAATATTAATCTTAATTCCAGTTGCAGATAAATCTATCTGTGTTAAATTTAATCCTCGAAAAACCACATTAGAAGCAGCAACAGAAACCTGCGGAATTTTACCTGTAAGAATTTGGCGATCACCACCTTCAATCAGAACTTTTAATTGTTCTACCTGTTCTAGTTGAGATTTTAACCAAAATTTCAATGCAGGGGATAAAAATCTACTAACAATTCTACTTTTTCTTGTAGTTGATATTTCATCTTGACTTCTAATAGCAACATCAGAATCAGAAATTTGATTCACTTCTGGTAAATTTTTATTCATCAAAGACACCATTAGGTTAGTATAGTCAGTTTTGTAATTATTTCCAGAGACGGAGAATATTATATAGAAGCCATTTGGTATCTTTTTCAAGCTAAATTAGCTTCTGAAATAGCTAGTATATCTAGCAATTTCGGGCTAGGCAATGGCCAAGTAGGAAAATTCTAAATTTTCTAGGACTTTTTTCGGGTATTTATAGCAGTTTTCATTAACATAGAATACAACTATTTCTGCAACTTATTAAACTTTAGGTATATCTATAATTTTTACTGTAGTCAACATGAGTGAAAACTACCAGGTGGTAGATATTGGGTGTGTCGATGGCACATAATTAGGGTTTACGGAAAAAGTCTTTTAGTAGGGGTAGGAGACAACCCACCCCTAACCCCTCCCAGGAGGGGAGAAATGGGAATGAGCGAGGAGGTAGGAGTAACAATTGTCCCTTGAATTGTTCTGCCCAACTATGAGCCTAAAATACGCTCCATGCATGAGCGTGAAGAGCTGAAACAGGCGCACTGCAATTCGACCCCAAAAAGGCACTTGTCTTTATATGTCAATGCTTTTAGATTTAATCAGCAAGCCCTAATTATGAAATTTATTAACAAGTTTTTCTTTAATGTACAGGCAACGCCTGATTAAAATATTGTTCTATGCAACTTTATATTAATTTGGTGTAAGCAAGACCAATTCTCATAAGCATAAAATGCTCACGACTCCCCGACTCCCCGACTCCCTTACTCCCCGACTCCTCTGCCTAGAATGACTTAACTTAGTTTTTCTGCCTCTTACTTTTCAATATATATAGCCCGAAAAACCCTCTGTTATCCCATCAAGTTAACCAATTGTCAAAAGTTATTCTGCTTACTCCAAGTAGTTTGATTAATTGAGCGATAGAAAACTCCTAATAACTCAAAATTATACATTTAGCTCTATTTATCCCTTGAGGGAATTGCCTTTAGCAACTGTCATTTTTTCTATTGCCAGAAACTATGAACTCTGTCAAACTTTAACTGGTCTACTTGCTGTTCAGTCGCTCCTTCAAATATATGATTTTATGTTTATATCTCAAATTAAAATGCTAAAAACTATATGTTGCTTTGAGGATTGCTATAGCAATCAGGAATGATTTATGAGATATTTGAGATATTTAAGAACAATTAAGATCGATCAAAATCCTTTTATATTCTGACTTTTAAGGGCTGACTCCTGATTACCACTAAAATCTTACAACTGAAATATGATTGCTATATATATTGACTAATAATCTGAATCGACAAAAGTGATGAACTTAAAAATATGGTTGAAAGAGTACAAAAAATATTATCTCAGTGGGGAATAGCCTCTCGACGTCAAGCCGAACAAATGATTATAGCTGGACGAGTAAGGGTGAACGGTATAATTATCCCATTAGGTGAAAAAGCCAATCCGGAATTGGACAGCATTGAAGTTGACGGTTTGCCCCTCCGACCAGAAAACCGTCCTAAATCTATATATTTATTGCTCAATAAACCGATAGGAGTAATTTCCACTTGTTCGGAACCTAGTAGACGTAGTAAGGTTCTAGATATTCTAAGTTCAGAACTGAGAAACGGAAAGGGGATTCATCCAGTAGGACGCTTAGATGCAGATTCTACAGGAGCATTACTCCTCACAAATGATGGTCGAGTCACATATTGTTTGACCCATCCCAAACATTGTCTTCCCAAAACTTATCAAGTATGGGTAGAAGGTCATCCCCAAGAATTGACATTAAAATTGTGGCGTCAGGGTATTATCTTATCTGGTAAAAAAACTTTACCTGCTCGAGTTAAAGTCCTAGAAGAAAGTAATAATTCTCAAACTCTTTTAGAAGTGGTTATCTCTGAAGGTAGAAATCGGCAAATTCGTAGAGTAGCAGAAAAATTAGGACATCCTGTTGTGAAACTACACCGTACTGCAATTGGCCAAATCCAGTTGCAGGTACCTGGAGAGTCTGTTTTGCCTAGTGGTCATTACCGACCTCTAAAAGATTTTGAAATTAACTTTTTGCATGACCAAATCAATAAAAGTTCTCAATTAAGCTAAAACTTAGAGAGTTTTAAGAGTTGGAGTTAAGTGGGTATAATAAGCAAAACATCCACATAGAATTTCATAATTTTTTCTAGATAAATCTTGCTGATTTTATCGCAATACATCTAGTATCAAGCTTTTGAAACAATAGTATGAGCAATATATTTAGGAGTTATAAAATTAAAATTAATGATTAAATTGATGACGGAAAATCAAGAATATTATTGATATCAACAAATTAATTATTATCCTATCAGTATCACTCTCATTATGACAAAAGTAATAGTTTTTATAAATTAAATCAATGGTAAATTTTACAGCAATAAAAAATATTAAAAACAGTTTCTTTTTATTACCATTTAACAAACGCTTTCATCAAGAAAAGGAACTTTCTTTTGAAGAAAAACAAAACCAAACATTAGTAGATATAGGATATAAATTAAAAAGATTTCGAGAGAAACATTCTATTTGTTTAGAAAGAGTGGCAATAGTAACAATGATTAGAATTAATTTGCTAAAAGCTATAGAAGAAGGTAATCTAGAAAAACTACCTGAGCCTGTTTATATCCAAGGTTTAATCAAGCGATATGCAGATGCTATGGGATTAAATGGAGAGCAATTAGCAAATCTGTTTCCGACTGAAAAAACTCAAGAAACTAGCAAAAAATCTCTCCTCAATCTATCAATACCTCAGCTACGACCACATCATCTCTACTTCTTATATTTATCTATTGTTTTATTGTCAGTTAGTTTGTTGCCTCGTCTAATGAGTAGCTATTATATACTAGGGAAAAAATCTGAAATTAATAATTATAGAAAAGAAAAAAATCAAAGTGATTTAGCTCAGGCATCTTCAGGTAATATTAAAATTGATGAAAAATCTACAGATCAAATAACAACAGCAAAGTTAGAAAAACAAAATAAAAAACAATCTTTAGCAGTGAGTGTAATTGTCAAAGAAGACTCCTGGGTATCAATAAAAATAGATGGAAAAATAGCATTTGAAGGTACTTTAGTGCAGGGCACTCAAAAGACCTGGGAAGCTCAAGAACAATTAGTTTTCTTTGCAGGAAACGCTGGAGGAATATTAATACCTATTAATAACGGACAAACTATGCAACTGGGAAAAACAGGAGAAGTAAAAGAAGTTGTTTTTACTCCTACTAATACTAAAATTTCCCAGTCCAGCAATACTAAAAATTAAAAACTATGAATCTTCATTTTGTGGCTCACGACCATAAATTTCTGTGACTTCTCTAAGGCGATCACTTACCTCTGAAGTTAATATTTCCGGTTGATAGCGCCAGCTCCAATTTCCTTCAGCAACTCCAGGTTGATTCATCATAGTTTCTTCTCCAAATCCGAAAATATCTTGTAGGGGAAAAATTGCTATAGAAGCCACCGAAGACATAGCCAAACGAATTAAATCCCAATGAATTCCATTACCACAAGTACAACCAAGAAAACGAGTAACTCGTTTTTGTTCTTCAGGAGAACGGTTATTGAACCAGCCCACAGTAGTATTATTATCGTGAGTGCCAGTATAAACAACCCAATTAGGGGAAACATAGTTATAGGGTAAATAGGGATTTTCATGGCCTGAGTCAAAAGCAAAATGCAGAATCTTCATACCAGGAAGTTCAAACTGATCGCGCAATTCTTCGACATCAGGAGTAATCAACCCTAAGTCCTCAGCAATAATTGGCAGAGACCCTAACTTTTCATTAATAGTTTCAAAAAAAGCCTCACCTGGTGCCTCGACCCATTCACCATTTATGGCTGTAGTTTCACCTTGTGGCACTGCCCAATAAGCTTTCAAACCACGAAAGTGGTCAATTCTAATCAAATCCACCTTATTAAGCATTGATTGAATACGTTGGACCCACCACAAAAAATCTTCCTGTTCTAATCTATCCCATTGATAAACTGGATTGCCCCATAGTTGACCAGTCTCACTAAAATAATCTGGGGGGACACCTGCCATCAAAGATGGTTCACCTGTTTCTGCATCTAGACAGAATATTTCTGGATGTGCCCAAACATCAGCACTATCATGGGCAACATATATAGGAATGTCGCCAAAGATTTTTATTCCTTGCTCATTGGCATAATTTTTCAGCTCATCCCATTGTTGGAAAAACTCAAATTGAACGAATTTATGGTACTGAATTTCATCGGCCAAACGTTGCTGCCATTCTTTTAATGCTGCTGGTTGACGACGGGCAATTTCTTGATCCCAGGTATGCCAACTAGCTCCTTGGTGGGCTTCTTTTAGGGCCATATAAAAAGCATAATCATCTAACCAAAAAGCTTTACTGGCACAAAAATCATAGAATGCTTGTTTTTCCTCAGATTCTTTTATTTTAAAATTATCGTAGGCTTTTTGTAGTAAAGAGCGCTTGAATTCTGTGACTAAATCAAAATCTACTCGGTCATTTGGAAATTCTGGCAAATTAGATAAGTCTTCCTCACTGAGTAATTCCTGGTCTAGTAATTTATCTGGACTAATTAGCAGGGGATTTCCTGCCATTGCTGAATAAGCTAGATAGGGAGAATTACCAAAACCTGTTGGTCCTAGTGGTAGAATTTGCCAAATTTGCTGTCCACTGTCTCTTAAAAAGTTGACAAAATTGTATGCTTCGTTACCTAAGTCGCCAATTCCAAAGGGACTTGGGAGGGAAGTAGGGTGCAGTAGAATACCGCTAGCTCTTGAAAGTGGCATAGCTAAACCTAGAAAATATTAATCAAAAAAATTGCTGGCATGAAATACCAGCTTAAAATTTATTTTACAGTATTGACATCTCCAGGGGTTGAAATACCCTGGATTCTGTGGCAAATCCACCGCAAATGGGACGGGGTGTTTAAAGTGCGGAATTTACTTCCGCACACAGCCCCTCATAAATCCACATTTGCTTAAAGCCTGAAGGGCAGACTTCTATACTCCTCGGCATAGACCTAAATCTAGCTGTGAGCTTACTTTTTTTGTAGCTTTCACGAGTGGTTTTACTCAAGATATTGGAGCTATAAATCGCTGCTCTAGCTGCGTTGCTTGCTTTTCTTGCGGAATGCTGCGCAAACAGCCGTCGTAGGAAGCATCGTCCCCGCCTCCTGTCCGCCGGAATTTCACCGCAAAGTGCGGTCTTGTCATGGCGACAAACCTTGTTTTTAGCGAGTATTCCTTGTATAGCATACTTTTACTCCGCTTTATTGCCCGCGTGTTGTTATTCAACCAGGGGATAAATCTTCCGGGAACTTTTCTCCCGTCAGTTTTTATGTTTTTGAGTTGATAAGGTACAAAGTTTTATGCTTTAATTTGCTGTAAAATATTAAAAATTTGGCGTTGCTGAATGGTAATGATTTTTAGATTAAGTATCAACGCAAAACATAAGTTTTTCAATTTTACCTTCAGCTACTTACCATTACATTTCAGCAACGCCAAATTTTTATAGGAGATAATAAATTGTGGTATTAATTACAGTTTTTATACTTGATGTTATAAAAATTATTTCCACATCCTAATAAGTAGGTAGGTGTTAAAATTTATCATTAGAGGAAGGCAGAAAGCAGAAGGGAAAAGGCTTAGGAACTACTTTACTTTTTGTTAAATACTTAATTCTTTTCATGCCTACATACTTAGCTAACTGTTTTTAGTTACTTTCCTAAAATTTTGATATTCATTGGGGTTCAATTTATAGAACCAATTTGGGATATATGAAGCATCTACTCCACCCATAGGGAGTAGGGAGTAGGGGGTAGGAGGAAATAATTGATGAATAAGAGTGCAATAATTGATTTGATTTTTGATTGTTGGATATTTATATTAATTATGTAATTAAAGGCATTGCTGAATTAAGGTATGAAAGTAGGTTTATAGGGAACAGGGAACAGGGAACACCGGATCTGGGAAAAGTTAATATTAACAAGTAGTTCAAACCATCCAAAGTAAAAAATCCCAAATACAAAATTATCAAATCATACCCAGAATCAGCAACGCCTAATTAAATATAAATATCCTAACTTTTAGGCCAAAAATCCCAACATTAGCTAATATTCCAAATGGCTTTTATATGACTAAGATAATCATTTTCTACAAAGTTTATCTGTGACTTTGACTGTTTTATACTTTTAGGAAAGTATAGGGTGTGCATATTAGTTTTAAAAGCTTCCATGTCATTTTTTGAGGCTAAAAATTATCTTAATTAATAAGATAATCATTTTCTACAAACTTCATCTGTGACTTTTAATGATTTGATAATTTGAGGAAATTATAGGGTTAGCATATTAGTTTTAAAATCGCCCATATAATTTTTTTTAGACTAAAAATTATCTTAATTATCTGGCACTACCAGTTACAAATTTCCTCGTTTTATCAAGCATTCAATTTTCTGTTCACAGCTTTAAATACGAGAAAGTATTCTCTATATTTACTCAACTAAATATTCTTTTCGAGAATCAGAACTCATTAACTCCTCAATATCCCACAAAAGTCGATTACACATATTATCTAAAGGTAAGTCATTCGGATCGTAACCAAAAGGATTTTCTATCTCTAATCCAATTGCTTCAATTCCTAATAGAGCAAAGCTAATTACTCCTGTAGCAGGAATAGTTATCCAAGATAAATCAGCTACTAATTGAAAAGGTAGAGCAAAACAATACAAAAATAATAAATGTTTTAAGTGAGTTGCATAAGCTAAAGGAATAGGCGTATTTAAAATTCTTTCGCAGCCAGTTTTATCTTTTACCATTAAATCTAAAATTTGATTATAAGTAGATAGCTGAATACTGTCTATGTAATTAAGATCGTAGATTTTTCGGAAATAATCTCCAATCCATTTAGCAATTCTCAGAGGTATATGATTAACTTCTTTCAGTTCTAAATATTGATTATTGCTAATAATTGACTGAAGTTGCCCATCGATACTTTCATTTCTTAAATGTAATTTTGTTGCCATCAGAAAACCAGCTAAAAGTAAAACTGCTGCCTTCTTCTCCTCTGTATCTTCTGGAGTTTTTTCAGGAATATTTACCCACATTTGTCTTGATAAAGACCGACCTGAAATTATTATTCCCCCAATCAGTTTTCGCCCTTCCCAGAATTTATCATAAGATGTATTTGTTCTAAAAACTAATAACAAACCTAAAACAACACCGGGGATTAAACTAGCTAAAATTGGTTGATGAATCCAAATAAGACCACTCTGATAAATAATGGTAACTATTAAAGAAAAAGTCATTGCAACTACTACTCGTTGCCAAACTCTGGGTATTACTGAGCCTTTTAATGTAAATACTAATTCTATCCAGTTTCTGTTACGAAAAGCCATATTTACTTAACAAGTCGTTAGTGGTGTATAAATTCAAATTACCATAGAAAAAGTTGACTAGGCTTGATAGTTCGGTAAAAGAGTAGAAGTTTATAAGCTTTTTGTCAAAGCAACTACAGATTAACTCGGTTGAGATGAAAGCTGAGACTCTGGTATTTCTTCCTCAGTTGTAGTTGCTTCTACTCTTGAAGTTAAGCTACCAGCAATAATCATAGAGATGCCACAACAAACAACAGCGGATCAGCGATCGCCGTATAAAAAATTCTCCATTATCCAACTAAAACCAAGAGAAACAAAAATCTGAAGCAATAATAAAGAAATTAAAAATACCCATATAAACCTCACTGCACTTTGGTTGTGCTCTTGGGGTAGAGTATCTCTGACAAAAGCTCAAAAAATATTCATAATAACATTTACTGAGGTAAGTACCTACATAAAATTAATTGTATATTTTGAATCCAAATTAATCAAAACTTTTTTTGCTAAGTTTAAATAATACCAATTTCATAAACTGAAACAACGCTTGTAAAAGTATCTATAGCAATTCCCAAAAAGCGTGAGGTACAAAACTTTAAGCTTTAGGCAACAGGCAACAGGCAACAGGCAATAGTCAAGTTAATACAAGAGTGTACCTCACTAGTGCTGCTACGCGGAAGTTAAAAGTCAATCATTTTTGATTTGTAATTGTTCCCGCGATTTTGTAACTGGTCAGTTATTTCCGCCATCCTGCACTAACCTGAGAAACGCTATATCAATCTTGAAAACTAAGGTGTCAAGTTATGTGTAGTTTGACTTGAGAAAATTGGTATAACTTTCATAAGCTGAAGGTTCTAATCATTTATATTTGATAAATATTCACAATGTTTATATTTGATTTAATTGTGGTGAGTAAGTGGGCAAAAAGAATATTATTTATCCTTTTCCCCTCTATTTTTTTTTGCTGATTACATAGTTTTTTATTCTGGCAAATCTAAGCATTATCCATTGCTAAGTAAGTGTGTTTAATTATCCGTAGAATAGCGATGTAAATTCAAAACTTTGAAAATCAGGTTGAAAACTGCATTCTGGCTTCATTTTCAGATTCTTAGTTTTTTTGCGCAGCATTCTGTAGAAAACGTTTATTGATGCCCATTTACTTAATACTGTTTCTTTTTCTAGCTATTCAACTTAATTGATCGAGTGCAAGCTAAAATTATATTCACTATTCATCTGACCTTCAAAGGCATTACTTTCTAAGATATTATTTCTTGATAGCTATTAAATGGACATAGTATATAGCAATAGACAGATAGAGTGCGGACACAGACTGACAATGCTCTTTAGACAGAGAAATGTTTTTCCTACTGTTCCCTGTTCCCTGCTATAACAACTCCGATGTGAATACTAATAAAATTATGCAAACTTTCTATCAATTAAAATCTCTGTTTATAAAAGTTCCATTCCAGGAAATTGAGAATGAATTTAATGAACTCCCAAAAAATGTTATTTCTGGTTTAAATCAACAAATTCAGGCTTTGCCTTGTCATCCTAAATATGTCAAAATTTTGCAATCTACTTTAGAAGAAGCATTATGCCAATGGCAAGAAAATCCAGAAGCTAATGAACTGGTAATTCTCAGCAGTTCTATAGAACCTTTATCTCAAATTATCCAGACAGCTTTAGTTAATTGGAGTCATGAAAGTGTCAAAGATATAAAATTATTATCCTGGTCAAATAGACCTAAAGATTTCCTGAAAATTGTCTCCAAATTACAAAATGATTTAGGTCTGTCTGCAAGGTTAGATGTTGATGGTAATTCTGGCAAATTTCAGGAATTAATAGTTATTCCTTGTTTGGAATTTTGCTTTCTACGACACATACATGGTTTGGATGGAATTGAGTTTTTAAGAAATAGAATCTTTCAAGATAATTCTCGATTTTGGTTAATTGGTTGTAATTCTTTAACGTGGCAGTATCTTGATTATATTTATAATATTAACTCTTACTTTGAAAAAACTCTATTATTACCGACTATGACAGGAGAAGAACTTATGGAATGGCTAACTCCTGTATTTACTAAGATGGAGTTTCAAAAAAATGACCTAGATGAAGAAAAACAAGTTGCTAAAATGCAAGAATATTTTGATTATTTATCCCATACTTCTCAAGGTTTAAGTTCAGCAGCTTCTCAATTATGGCTAAAATCTTTGAGTATGATAAATACGGAAAATCTTGATTCTCAAGAAACAGAAAAAGAGAATATTTTAGTAGAGTATCATCAAATTAAATCATTAGATTTACCAGAATTAAGCAGTAGCGATCGCTATCTTTTATTTTCTATGCTTTTGCACAAAGAAATTAATTTATCTCACCTTGCCTTGAGTTTGGGAGAGTCTGAAAGTAGAATTCAATTCCAAATTCAAAAATTATTAAGCATGGGAGTAATTCAACGTTTGAATAATCTGTTGACTATTCATCCTACATATTATCCAAAGCTGCGTAAGCATTTAAAAAACTATAACTTTATTACTGATTTAATAGAATAGATTTATTGCATAAATTAGAGAATAGGGAATAGGGAATAGGGAATAGGGAATGGGGAGATTAAATTGCTGATTTAATATCTTGAATTGATTTAATTAGGGCTTGCTGATTAAATCTAAAAGCATTGACATATAAAGACAAGTGCCTTTTTGGGGTCGAATTGCAGTGCGCCTGTTTCAGTCTAAAACGCCCAAAAAGGAGCGTATTTTAGGCGCATAGTTGGGCAGAAAAATCACTCTGACAAAACTTAGCTCCTACCTCCTCGCTCATTCCCATTTCTCCCCTCCTGGGAGGGGGAGGGGCGAGGGGTGGGTTGTCTCCTACCCCTACTAAAAAACTTTTTCAGCAAACCCTAATTAATTTTTTTGCAAGAGGTATAATGATTTTCAACTATCTAGGATTAACATTCTTTTTTCATTTTCATCTACTTACAGTAGCGCCAGGATTAGATGGAATAGGTATCAAAGATATAAATCTTCGGACTATTCTACAAACAGTAATTGCTTTAGCTCTTGCTTATGGATTTCTTATTAGCGTTAAATTTTTGAGTAAGTGGTTATCAGAAAGAGTTCCTTTAAGATTTCGAGCAGCAGCCAAACAATCAGAGCCTTTTCTACAAGCCTTAATTTTATTGACTTCCACAATATATATATTGAGTCTTTTCTTGAAACTTTCGACTGAAAATTTATTAGCTATAACCGGAACAATTGCTGTAGCTTTAGGTTTTGCTTTTAAAGATTATGTTAGTTCTCTAATTGCTGGAGTAGTAGCTCTATTTGAAACTCCTTATCGAGTAGGAGATAGAGTTCAAATTGGAGAAAATTATGGCGAAATTATTACTTATGATTTGCGGGGAATACGTTTACAAACTGTTGAAGATAATCTGATATTTATTCCCCATAACAAAATTTGGAATGAGCCGATATCTAATGCTAATAATGGTGCTTTAGAAGCTCAAGTCACAACTGATTTTTATTTGGCTCATGGAGTCGATTCTGAATTGGTTATTAAAATTTTACATCTGGCTGCTTATACCAGTAAGTACACTCAATTAAAACTTCCAGTTAGTGTATTAGTTGAGGAAAAACCTTGGGGAACTCAATATCATTTAAAGTCTTATCCTATAGATGCTAGGGATGAATATGTTTACAAAACCGATTTAGTGAGGCGAGTTAAACAAGCTTTTGCTAAACATAATTTTAATTACCCTAAAAGTAATTTTAGTCAAGAGTAAATGTAAATATAGAACCCCTAACCGTATCTTTTAGCTCTCTCCAGAAAATAGGGAGTAGGGAGTAGGGAGTAGAGGGAAATAATTGATGATTTATCTACGATAATTGATTTGATTTTTGATGATTGGAGATGTCTTTTGAGGAAAAGACATAAGCTTAAGTTCAGTAATAAGAGCGATCACCTAAATTTTTAGAGATATCAAATGGGTTCTATAGAGTAGGGGAGAAATTAAAGTAAGCATTCAGCCGTCAGCTAGCTTCTTACAGAGGAACTACGTTATCAGCTATGAGTTATTAACTAATTATCGCACCGAAGGAGGAATTAGTCTCCAAGGATAATTAGGGCTTGCTGATTAAATCTAAAAGCATTGACATATAAAGGCTAAAGCCTTTATGGGGCCTTTAAAAAGTGCAAATTTTTCAGCTCTTCACGCTCAAAAAGGAGCGTATTTTATGCGCATAGTTGGGCAGAAAAATCACTCTGACAAAACTTAGCTCCTACCTCCTATAAATTCCAATTTCTCCTATCTCCTGTCTCCTACCCCTACTAAAAGACTTTTTCAGCCAACCTTAATTAACAGTTATGTTTGCTTCCCAACTCCGCAGGAAAGAAAAAGTTTACCAGCTATCCTTCGTAGTTGCTTGAATATTTTCAAAAGCTGAATAAAGCTGAATGCTGAATGCTAATAGCTGAATGCTTACAAATTGAAAGATATCCAGTTTCTTTAATACTTTGTAGAAAAGACTCGATCTTACCCGGAAAAAGTAGAGTAGTTCCTGGGTATATTTTCCCTGAATAATTGACAAAAAATAAATCATAATATATAGCAGATTCCACTTTTGTGAAATACACCCATAGCGAGCAAGATGCTCGCACTACAAATATTTAATTGTTAATATCTATACTTCATATACTTGGAGTTTGCTGCATCAATATAATAAAATCTATAAATCCACATTCTACACTTCAAAATAATAAAAAAATACTGATGATTAACATTTGATTTCTGATTAATTTGAACATCTATAGCAACCTAATAGCAAAGTCTGAAAAACAATTAGACAGAACAAATAGCCAAAAATATCAGAAGTACAGAGGTGCTATTAAACCGCAATTAAAAAACTATAGTAATCCTAAATAGGTTCTGGCAAAATTCCATACTGAAAAAGCTTTGGGAAATCGAATATTTGACCATATGCAAAAAACTTAAATAGCCACTTAACTACTTTAAAAGAATTGCAAAAATGATCATATTTTATGATGAAATTTTTGCCTGGTAACCAAATATCTTCAACAGGATTTTGCTCCGGAGCATTTGGAGCCAACTTTGTACCATGTATCAACCATTCTTCGTTCTGATAAATTTTGATTAATTAACATCAAATATTCTCGAAATTATTGAGATTTATGGTAAGTTGCTCCCTCCCAAAATATTGCCAATCTTTTACCCGGCCTTCGCGCTTTGCAAATATTTGATAAATTCGATGGTATTTTCAGTATTTCCACTCTCAAATTCTTGCACAATAAATTCTTTACTTTGATAGTCTCAGGCTCCATAATCAGTCTGTCTTTCTTTTTCATTTTTGAGATTAATTTCTATTCTTTCATCTGTTGTTCCCCAACCATCGCCTCAGAGATCGCCCCGCCCGAAGATTACATTGATCAATCATAAACACTCTCAGGCTTCCAGCTTCGATTTCCGGTGGCCATTTTACCCACATTTCCTCTATTTCTTTTTTTTTAGCTTTCACTAATTCATCATTTCTAGCGGGATGATTTTTTGGAGTTTTTTTCCAACTTACTCCCGCCTCTTTAAGTAAATTATAATAACTTTGATTAGATTCAAAAACTACATTATATTGCTTCTGTAAATAGTTTTGGTTTGTCTGATAATCTGAGATCATCTTGTGCCCTTAACCACTCAATTATTTGCTCTTTTTCTTCGGCCTTTAAGTAACCTTGTGTTCCTTTATATTGAAGCCTTAAACTTTCTACGCCGTGAAATAGTGCTTGGTTTTTCCATTCACTAATAAAACTCTTTTCAACCTTTAATAATTCTTTGACTTCATGGTAGGATTTTCCCGACAAAATCATTTTTACCGCCCAGGCTCTTTGAATTTCTTTGGCCTATGCATGTTTGATTGATAAAATCATCTAGTTCCTTGTAGAATATTCACTTTTTTTCTTTTAAGTGGAGAGATTATTATTACTATAATATCTATGACGACCTATTTAGGAATGCTATATCATATTAATTATTAATTATTAATTGTTGAATGCTTATCTTTTATGAGAATCTCAAAATTTCGCCGATCCTAAAAGTCGTTTTAGTCAAGAGTAAGAATATCTAAATACTCAGTTACCACAAAATTTTCATTCTGTCAAAATGGATAAATTATTGATTTCCACAAATAGTTATATATTGAAGCGATGGCACAGCACTCAGTTACTACTTTCTAGCTATCTAAGGAACGAAAATACTTAGGTTTCAGCCTATTATTTCTTAAGTATTTTTAAAAGTAGTTATAAAATTGGCAGCATATCATTGTTTTTTAGTATACCAAATCCCTGAAAAAACGCAAGTTCGTAGAAATACAAAGCAAAATTTATACCGAATTTGATGACTCATATTTAAAATTTAAAACAGAGATTGTATTTTGTACAAATTTTATTTATACACATTTTCTCGGACTCTCTTAACTGAAAATCTCTAATATTTTCATAAAATTTTGTTTGTTTTATGGATCAAGATATTTTTTTCAAATACATAAAACAATCATAGTTACCTGAAATTTAATGCTAATTTAAACTTCATTAAATATTCAACAGAAAAATGTGTCATCAATTATAAAAAAAGTACAAAAAGATAGAGAAAATAATTCGAGTCAACCCCATAAAAAAAGAACAGAACTATAATATAAACAGATATCAAACCAGCCCCAGAAAAATCCAAAATTAGGGCAAGGAGAGAATATGAAAGTAACAAACGAGCAAGAACTTGAAGAACTCATAAAAAGAGTAAAACAAGCTCAAGAAAAATACGCCACTTATACTCAAGAACAAGTAGACTACATATTCAAAAAAGCAGCCCTAGCAGCCAACGCAGCGAGAATTCCCCTAGCAAAAATGGCAGCGACAGAAACAGGCATGGGATTAGTAGAAGACAAAGTAATCAAAAATCACTTTGCCTCAGAAATAATCTATAACAAATATAAAGGCGAAAAAACCTGTGGAGTCATCGCAGAAGATAAATCTTTTGGCTTTCAAAAAATCGCCGAACCAGTAGGAATTCTTGCCGGGATAGTTCCCACAACTAATCCCACATCAACAGCAATTTTTAAATCATTAATAAGTCTCAAAACTCGTAACGCAATTATATTTTCTCCTCACCCCAGAGCCAAAAAATGTACCTGCCAAGCAGCTAGGGTAGTTCTCGAAGCAGCCGTTGCAGCAGGGGCTCCAGAACAAATAATCGGTTGGATAGATGAACCAACACTTCCCCTATCCCAACAACTGATGCAGCATTCAGAAATTAAATTGATTCTTGCTACTGGTGGACCGGGAATGGTTAAAGCTGCTTACTCCTCCGGTCATCCATCTCTAGGAGTCGGTGCTGGTAATACTCCAGCTTTGATTGACGAAACTGCCGAAATCAAAATGGCAGTCTCTTCAATTATCCTCAGTAAAACCTTTGATAATGGGATGATTTGTGCCAGCGAACAATCAGTGGTTGTAGTTGATAGTGTTTACGATACAGTAAGACAAGAATTTATCGACCGAGGCGCTCATTTCTTAACTCCAGAAGAAAAAGACAAACTGAGAGGCAAAATTATAGTCAACGGACGCTTGAATGCAGAAATTGTCGGCCAACCCGTGCAAAAAATTGCCGAAATGGCAGGTTTCTCCATTCCAGAAAATACCAGAGTAATTATTGGTGAAGTAGAAAATATTAATCAAGAAGAACCATTTGCCCACGAAAAACTTTCCCCTATCTTGGCAATGTATCGGGCAAATACCTTTGAAGAAGCTGTAGACAAAGCCGAAAGTTTAGTAGAATTTGGTGGACGTGGACATACAGCAGCTCTATATACTTCTCCTGCCAATACAGATCATATTAAACGATTTGAAGATACTGTCGAAACAGCCAGGGTTCTAATTAATACTCCTTCTTCCCAAGGAGCGATCGGCGACATCTATAATTTCCGCCTTGACCCTTCCTTAACTCTAGGTTGTGGAACATGGGGTGGTAACTCTGTTAGCGAAAACGTTGAACCCCACCACCTATTAAATATAAAGACAGTGGCAGAACGTCGAGAAAATATGTTGTGGTTCCGCGTTCCACCAAAAATTTACTTTAAATATGGTGCCTTACCTACTGCCATGCGAGAGTTGGCAGGTAAACAACGAGCATTCATTGTCACTGATAAACCCATATATGAACTCGGGATGACTCGCGGTTTAGAAAATGTGCTGGATGAAGTTGGAGTTAAATATGACATCTTTTATGATGTGGAACCCGATCCTTCCCTGGATACTGTTAACCGGGGTTTGGATATGATGCGGAAATTTAATCCTGATGTGATTATTGCCATTGGTGGTGGTTCTCCTATGGATGCTGCAAAAATTATGTGGTTGATGTACGAGCATCCAGAAATAGAGTTTGAAGGTTTGGCAATGCGGTTTATGGATATCCGCAAACGGGTTTATGATTTACCACCTTTGGGAGAGAAAGCTATTTTGGTAGCAGTACCTACGACTTCCGGTACAGGTTCGGAAGTTACACCTTTTGCCGTGGTGACTGACCGCCGAAATAATATTAAGTATCCTCTGGCAGATTATGCTTTGACTCCCAGTATGGCAATAGTCGATCCAGAGTTGGTATTAAATATGCCGAAAAGTTTGACTGCTTTTGGTGGAATAGATGCTTTGACTCATGCGGTGGAAGCTTATGTTTCTGTTTTAGCTTCTGAATATACTAATGGTCTGGCGTTGAAAGCTGTTGGATTAATTTTTAGATATCTCCCTTCTGCTTATAACAATGGTGCTAATGACCCCAAAGCACGAGAAAAAATGCACTACGCTGCAACAATTGCAGGTATGGCTTTTGCTAACAGTTTTTTGGGTGTTTGCCATTCCATCGCTCACCAGTTAGGAGCTATTTTTCATATTCCCCACGGTTTGGCAAATGCGTTGATGATTTCTCATATTATTCGTTACAACTCTACCAATGCGCCGTTCAAACAAGCAACTTTCTCCCAGTATAAATATCCTAATGCTAAATGGCGTTATTCTCAAATTGCTGATTATTTGCTATTAGGTGGAGAAACTGAGGATGAAAAAGTAGATTTGTTAATTGCTGCTATTGAAGAGCTGAAAAGTCAGGTGGGTATTCCCAAGGCAATTAAAGATGTGGTCTCTGTGAGTGAAGCTGAATTTTTTGCTAAACTGGAAGATTTGGCAGACCAAGCTTTTGATGACCAATGTACGGGTTCAAACCCTCGGTATCCTTTGATTAGTGATATTAAGCAGTTGTTGACCAATGCTTATCATGGTGACTTGGCTACTTCTAGAGAGTTGAATGGTAATGGTGCTGTGATTATTTCTCCAAGTACACCTGCTGTAGTAGGACAAGGTTGAAGAAAGTCAGTAGGGTGCTGTTAGCGATAGCGTAACGTACCTATTGCTCAGGAGTCATATCATGTCCACCTGAATACTTAGGATTTGCTGATTAACTATCAAAGCATTGATAGATAAAGGTTTTAATCTTATGATATTCCCAAAAAGTAGAAGTTAGTAGGGTGCTGTTAGCGATAGCGTAACGCACCCATTAGTCAGGAATCAGGAGTCAGAATGAAAGAAGAAGACAGGAGACATTAAGGTGACAAGACTCAAAAAAATGGTGCGTAACGCTCCACTTTGTTCCGCTAACACACCCTACTGGACTGACACACCTTAAATGGTGCATTAGAAAAAATCGGTCAAACCTTGCCATAACAGAAATTATACGAAAAAGCTAATGCACAGTTTTAGCTGTGTCAGTCTACTACTAGCGCGTCAAGCTTGAAATAGTGTTTTAGGAAAATTCTCCAAACCTTAGTCAGAGCAAGAATTATACTCAAAAATTTAATACACCATTTTCAGCTTGACACGACACTACTAGCGCGTCAAGCTTGAAATAGTGTTTTAGGAAAATTCTCCAAACCTTAGTCAGAGCAAGAATTATACTCAAAAATTTAATACACCATTTTCAGCTTGACACGACCCTACTGGACTTGCGAGTAGTAGGGATTTAGCTTGATGATATATTTTGGGTCTGAAGCTCTACTACAAACAATTAAGTTATGCTTGGGCTTTTAATTGAACACCTTTATAGCAGTTGCAGCAAAGGTTAGGAAATATCAAAAGCTTAAAGCTCAGAGAACGCAAGTTTTTCCTTCTTCCTTCTTTCTTCTGCTATACACGACGATAAAGGATAAACAATTATTTTTATCTGCTGTTTCTTGTGAAAACTTGATAATTTACGACTATATTTTTCCTGTTTCTAACTTGTCTGCGCCAAATTCCAACTTGCCTACTAAAAATGCAAAGAGTAGCTCCCACCCAACAAATTTCTAAAAAAGATATAAATGCGTGATATTTCATTTTTTCCTCTACCTCTAGTTAAATAAAATTCATAGGTAAAAATTTATTTATAAAATAAATAAATTACAGTCAAATTCACACCAAACCTGTTCTCAAAGCAACAACAGCTGCTTTAACTCGATCATCAACTGCTAGTTTATTCATAATACCTTTGATATCATGTCCTCTGGGGCGCGTTTGTGTAAAACCAAGAGTGAATATCTAGAGAAAATTTACGTTTTTTCAAGCTTTTAAGCCTTCTTCCCTCTTCTTTCTTCCTTCTTCCTTACCTTCACGCTTACAATACCGATGCGACCGGACATGATATGACATGAGTTTTAATCGTATTCGGACTCAAAAAAAGGTCTTTAGCAATTTCAGTATTAGTCTTACCCTCTACCAACAATTTTAAAACATCTAATTCTCTAGATGACAAATTAGCTGAATTTTCTGGAAGCGATGGCAATATTGGTTGCAAATTTTGAATAACCATTCTCCCCACTTGTGGATCGAGATAAGTAGCACCATCTATAGCAGCAGTAATAGCAGATATCAACCTTTCTACACTTGCCCCCTTTACACAATAAGCATCTGCTCCACTGGATAATGCACCCATAACTTCTTGCTGACTATCGTCAGATGTGAGTACAACCACTCGTGTATCTGGGAGTTTTTCCTTAATTTGCTGAGTAGCTGCTATACCATCAAGCTCTGACATGGCAATATCCATAACCACTCAATCTGGTTTCTTTTCGACCGCCACTGCTACACCCAACTTACCATTGTCTGCTAAACCTACTATTTCAATATTGGCATAATTACCCAAAACTTGCTCTAACCCAAGTTCATCATTGGGTCATCATCCACAATTAAAATTCGTGTTTGCTCTTGTTGACTGATTGTTAATTGTTCCATAATTACCTTTTAATTTTCCTGATGTTGATGACTATCAACTTATTTTTAACACTTGTACTGACTCGCCTACCGCGATCGAAGTTTCATTCAATGGTATAACTGCTAAACCTGTACTACCCGCTAAATTAATTAAATTTCCAGAGCTGTGACTGCCTTGGGCAAGTTGAAATTCATGGCCATTTATTCCTAATTTTAGCTGACCCCATAGATAAGTTTCTCTTTTACCGTTGGAATGTAAATCTTGAAGCGATCGCGCTGTGACAAATTCTGGTCCCCATGCTGCTTCCTGGACTCCTGCCAATTTTTTCAGCGCTGGTTGTACAAACCGCCAAAAACTGACTAATGCTGAAACGGGGTTTCCTGGTAAACCGAAATATACACATTGAGTATCAGCAAATTTAGCAACAGTTAATGGTTTTCCTGGTTTAACTGCTACAGAATGAATCTGAATTTCTGCTCCTAACTCGGTGAGAATATCTTCTACATAATCATAGTCTCCTACTGATACTCCTCCGGTGGAAAGTAAAAAATCTGTACTTGTTATTGCTTCAGCTATGGTTTTTTTCAATATTTCTGGTTCATCTGGCACTATACCAAGTCGTATTACTTCTGCTCCTGTCTGTGCTACAGCTACTGCTAAGGCATATTGATTTGAGTCTACTAACTGACCTGGTTGTAGGGGTTGGTCTGGTGTGACTAATTCATTGCCTGTGGATAATATTCCGACTTTAGGTGGGCGATACACTGTTATTTCCGGACATTGAAGTGCTGCTAATACTGCTATTTCTGAAGCACCTAAGATAATTCCAGGCTGGAGTAAGGGAGTACCAGCGGTATAAAATGAACCACGATATCGTACAAATTCTTGGGGTCTTGGAGTTTTTTGGATAAGTACTTTGTTGCCTTGTCTTTGAGTCACTTCTTGCATGACTACTGTATCTGATCCTTTGGGCATACAAGCACCTGTAAAAATACGAGCTGTTTGTCCTGGTTGAATTTGCTGCTGGGGTTGATACCCGGCTGGAATTTCTTCTATAATTTCCAAGGCTATTGGATTTTCGGGACTCGAGTTTTTGACATCTGTAAATTTTACTGCATAGCCGTCCATTGCTGAATTATCCCAGTGGGGAAAATCAACCTTACTGGTGACTGGGGTGGCTAATATGCGCCCCGATGCGGTTAAGAGGTCTACTGTTTCTACATCCCTCTGGGTATTTAAGGGTTGTACTAGGTTTAAAATGATTGACTCTGCTTGGTCAACTGGTAGCATTTTCAATCTATAAGATTTGGACTATTTTGATTATAGATTGTATTTGACTTCCTTTTTCTGTTGTTTTTGTTCTTGTTGAAGGGTCTCTAGTTTCTCTTGATTTTTAGTTGAATAAAAAATCATATGTAAGGGCGAAAGCATCCCAATAATTACATACTATCATAGGTTTTTTCCTTATACAATCCCATCAACCAGGGAATTTTTTGTAGGCGTTCACAATGAGTTGGCGATCGCTTTTTAGTTGTTTTATGTTTGCTCAAGAGTCTGATCGCTTTCTTGGTTGTGTTTCTTTATTGAATAAAAAATCATATGTAAGGGCGAAAGCATCCCAATAATTACATACTATCATCAGTTTTTTCCTTATACAATCCCATCAACCAGGGAAATTTTTTTTGAGCTTTAGAAAATAATTTTTTTCATTTTACTGTTGTGTTTCCTTAAGGTTAACCTAGCTTGATCGTTGTTGGGTCATAGCGATTACTTTTTCCACTGTCAAATCTGAGATATTGTCAAGAGTGGGGAGTATCTCAGTTCCAGTAAAGACCAATGGTAGTTCTTGGTTTTCCCAAACCCAGATTCGCTGTCGCTGAATATCAATTAACCAAGCAAGCTGAGTTCCGTTACCCAAACAGTGAAGAATTTTGTTCTGTAGGTCTAATGTGCTTTGGTCTGGGGAACGAATTTCAATTATCCAGTCCGGTGAACCTTGCAGTGGACCGTCTTCATCACCAAGGCGATCGCTTTTTACAACCACAATATCTGGCACAGGAGATAAGGGAGGAATGATGCACCTGAGTTCTTGAATGGCTTCATAAGCTTGGGTTTTATTATTAATGGTGTTGACGAGGTTTAGTTAGAGGCGGGAATGAAACAGAGTTGGCATCGGTTTTTGTTTGGATTGTCCATGGATGAATTCCCAAGCAGGAGAAGTTTCGATATTGGGTTGTTGGAGAAAAGTGTCTAAGGAGTTAGTAGTAAGTAGCTAGGCAGAATTAAATAGAAAACGTTCTGTGGTATGTTGGTCTTGTTGAGCGCGAGCTTCTACACCCTCTATAACAGCCATCGCCAAATCATATTCATCTTCAAAAATCCGACCAGCTAG
>NZ_JAAHGB010000057.1:0-43526 GCF_010672695.1 Okeania sp. SIO1H4 | reverse complement strand
ATTTAATAGCAAATAAACCAAATATTGCTGGAATTAGTGTTCCCGGAATGCCTATTGGCACCCCTGGTATGGAAATGGGCGATCGCCAAGAATCTTTTAATGTCTTTGCCTTTAAAAAAGATGGTCAAACTGAAGTTTTCAACTCTTATAAATTCTAGAATTTATAACAGATAAATTTAGAAATAATCAATTTTTAGGGAAGTTTCATGGAACCTCCCTACTAGCACGTCAAGCTTAAAATAGTGTTTTAGGAAAATTCTCCAAACCTTAGTCAGAGCAAGTAATTATACTCAAAAATTTAATACACCATTTTCAGTTTGACACGACAGTAGGGTTTGCGCTCAAAAGTCTTATGAGTGAACGTAGGAGTCAGGAGTCAGGAGTCAGGAGTCAAAATAAATGGGAATTATAGAGGAGCTAGGAGGAAGAATTTTCCCTTGATTTTTCTGCCATAGTTAGCCCAAAATACTAGACTTTTTGCATTAAAAAGCTCAAAAAGCTAGCACTTTTTTAGGGTCGAAAAAAGTGCGCTTGTTTCAGTCTAAAACGCTCAAAAAGTTAGTTTTTTAGGCGCATAGTTGGGCAGAAAAATCAAGGGACAATTCATATTCCTACATTTCTATTTCTCCTATCTCCTGTCTCCTGTCTCCTGTCTCCTACCCCCTACTAAAAGACTTTTGAGTGCAAACCCTAAGTAGTACAGGAACAAACATTATTGGTGCAAACCAGTAGTGAAGTTGGCGTAGTCTAGCTCTATATGCAAAGATACCAAATGGCTTCTATAGAGAGAGGATTGACTGAATCAAGGAATAAAGGTATAATCAGTCATCAAACATACCTTTATATTGTAATCCATCAGAGCAAAGTTAAAATTCAATAGTAAACAGAACATTCTGATGGCTCAAAACCCTGGTATCATATATATATTTAAACAATTAAAAAAAAATCAAATCAGCAATGATGAAATTATTTACTATTGGTCATTCTAATCATTCCATCGAATCTTTTTTAAGTCTCTTACAAAAACATCAGATAACAGCTATAGCAGATGTTCGATCCTATCCTTATAGTAATTATTTACCTCATTTTAATCAAAAAAACATTCAGCAATATCTACATAAAACCAATATTTCATACATTTTTTTAGGCAAAGAATTAGGTGCAAGAACTAATAATTTAAGTTGTTACGTTAATGGAAAAGCTTTATACGAGCTAATTGCTAAAACAGAAGAATTTCAAAAAGGTTTAGAAAAAGTTTATCAAAGTTTGGAAAATTATAACATTGCTTTGATGTGTTCTGAACAAGATCCAATTACTTGTCATCGTGCTATTTTAGTGAGCCGACATTTAATAAATAAAGGTTTAGATATTTACCATATTCTTAAAAATGGTGACTTAGAGAATCACTCTGCTCTTGAACAAAGACTACTACAAATTAACAATCTTGTTGAAAAACCCCAGCCATTTTTACAATTAAGTCTTTTTGATACTGAAAACTTCAGCCAAAATGCTAGTCAATCCACTAAAAGTTCTCAAGATACAATACTTGAAAAAGCTTACAAAATTCAAGGAGATAAAATTGCATACATAAGCAAAAAATAAGTAAGCATTTAGCTATAGAAATTCTATTTTTCTTGTTTTCAATGTTTACCGAATAATTAATAATGATTAATTAAATAATTCAGGTTTGTTAGCCTCCCCTTGGCAGCGCCGCGAGCTGTCGCTCTACAAAGAAAAAAGAAGAAATAATATTTCCTTATATTCAATTCCGTAACGGTTTTAACCAGAGGTAATTATCCATTATCCATTAATGAACCCTTCTTTCTTCTTCGTTCTTCGTTCTTCGTTCTTCCTTCATTTATCAAATGAAAAAAACTATTGAAATTTTTACAATTGGATTTACACAAAAAACCGCTCAAGAATTTTTTGAGAATTTAACAGCATCAAAAGTAAAATGCGTTATTGATACAAGAGTAAATAATGTTTCTCAACTGGCTGGATTTGCGAAAAAAAAAGATTTAGAATATTTTCTTAAAGTTATTTGCAATATTGAATATATTCATATTCTAGATTTAGCACCTACTAAAGAACTTTTAGATGATTATAAAAAAAAGAGAATTACTTGGGATACTTATGAACAAAAATTTAATCATCTTATTAGTGAAAGAGAAATCGAAAAAAAAGTTTCACCTCAACTTTTAGATAGAGGTTGTTTGCTTTGTAGTGAAGCTAAACCACATCATTGTCATCGTCGTTTAGTAGCTGAATATCTCAACAAACAATGGGGAAATATTAAAGTATGTCATCTCTAAAAAAAATAATTTGTTTAGCTAATTCCTACAAACTAAATGAGCGTTGTATTGCAGGGATTGATTTAGATACGGGAAAATGGGTTCGTCCAGTATGCGATCGCCAATATCCTGAAGATGGAAGAGTGCCTAAAAGAATTAGATTTGTTGAAGGTAGAGAACCAAAACCTCTTGATATTCTTGAAATTCCTCTTGATAATAAAGGAAATGATTTTGGTTTTGAAAGTGAAAACCTTTCAGTATTAAAAGGTGAATGGAAATGTTTAGGTCAAGCTAAAGTTGAAGAGATACTTCAATACTGTAATAATTCCGACTATATCCTACATAACTCTCGTAAATATGTTAATTCTTCCTATCTAAAAACAGTTCCCTTTCATCGACGTCGAACAATTGAAATTGTTAAAGTTCAAAAGCAAAATTTTTCTGTGACTCAAAATGAAGGAGCTAAATTTCGAGGTAGTATCAAAAATAATCATGGTTATTTGCTCTTAAATAATGCAAAAATTACCGATCCAGAATTTATAAAAAACTTAGAAAATGGATACTCTCCAACTTCAAATAATCTTTTGGTGACAATAAGTCTTAGTATGCCTTATGTTCCTTCTCAAAATTGGGAAGGAGAACCTCCTTGTTGGAAGTTAATAGCAAATATAATTGAGTTTTGATTTGCCTAAAAGCTAATAATTCTGAGTGCTTTCCGTTCCAGACTGCTCCGCAAACTCTATTGGTTGTTTCAGACGAAAATATGTTGGAGGTGCTACAACAATTAATAATTAATTATTAATTATTACCTCTCCTTGAAAGCAGATAGGATTGACTAATCATGAAAATTTTTTTCTCTCTTGGTCGATGGTCAAACAGCGAGGAGACCTCACCATTCCTTGACCGCTTGTTTCTCCTTTAAAGGAGAGGCTTTATACCTTAATTATTCGGTAAATCCTATGTATATTATTCTTATGTCTATTCCGTTACTAGCTGTTAAAAGCCATTACTAACCATCACTCCCCTACTCCTGCGCTCAAGAAAACATAGAAAAGTTTTTGAGCATAAGACTATAGAGGAGAAAAACCCGATCGCTGTCATTCAAATTAACTTTTTGACTAGGATGCTTTGATCGACTCATCAATATTTGTCTTATTAATTTCCCAGATTTCTTCTTCTTCTTCCCATTCCCAAATCCATCTGCTATCCACCCGTTTCACGTTCCCGTCAAAATTATAAACTGTCGCCGTTGCCAAAGTCTCAATCCAGACAGTTGCTCCACAAGAATGAGGTTTTTCTGGTCGATAAACAATCCGACAAGGACCGTGAATATCGATTTCATGACCTTTAGCTAAATTTTTAGAACATCGTTTAGCAGAAACTACATGAAGTTCGGTATTACGATTATTTTTATTGATACCTATATTCGGTCGATTGAAATGAATAGTATTCTTGCCACAGTGTCTACAAGAACGCCAACGAGGTTTGGGACCACGACTCCTACCTGCAATTCTAGGCATTCCTTTATATAAAGGAATCACCCAAGTGCGACCATTAATCTTTCTAGCTCCTTGAATCCTACCTTCTTGGAGCAAAACTCGGACTCTTTGAGCAGAAATACTTAAAAGAGAAGCTGCTTCAGTAGTACCAACAAACATGATTTTTTAACTATTTTGATATACGCAATAGTATAACATGAAAGTTCGCCGATCATTTCAGTAGAACTTATTTTTGATAAATAATGGTATTAAATATTGTTGGAAATATAGGAATAAATAATCTTATAACTTTACCTCACGCTTCCTCAAAAGTGCTGTAATTTTTTTTAATGTCCGATCGCTCATTCGGCGATCGCTATAATTGCAAAATAAATTTGTATTATTTATTATTTTCTAGCTTATGTATATTGTTGTTTTTGTTGAGCAATCCAATCAAGAATTAAATCATTAACTATTTCGGGACATTCATCGTGGGGACAATGGCCAGCATTATCAATTTCTGTTAATTTTAAACAAGGATTAAGCTGAACAAACTGACTGGGATTAGCAAATTTAGCAGGAATTAATAAATCTTGCTTACCCCAAATCAATAACATGGGAGTTTCTAGAGTAGGAAGTAAAGCTTTCACACTAGGACCTAACTTTGTACTACCCATAATCTTAAATAGAATACAAAAAGCACGAGAGGCTCCGCGATCGCTTGGCGGTCCTGCTAATATGTCTACAAGTTCTTCTGTGATCCGGTCGGGATTACTATAGGCAATTTTGACCCAACGACGAATAACTGAAGGTCTACTAACTATAGGGAACACAGCTCTCAATAACACCGGAGACGCAACAATATTTTGAATAAACTCAACAGTAGGTAATAACCAAGCTGGAATTGCTTCGGCCTGAGCTGCCGGATCGGGTAAACTAATCATTATCAGCAATGCAACTATATCTGGATAGGTCGCAGTCGCTACTAGAGAAACTAATGAACCAATAGAATTACCAACTAATATTACAGGTACTTGAATGAAAGTCTGCCAAAATTCATACACCTGCTCTACCCAAAAACTAACATCGTAGTTGGCGATCGCTTTTTCAGAAGCACCAAAACCTACTAAATCTAGTGCATAAACTGTATGTTTTTGGCTGAGTACATTTATATTATGTTGCCAATGGCCTATTGATGCTCCAAAACCATGTAGCAGTAAAATAGGGGGGTTTTCTAAGTTATGGCCTTCTAAAGTTTCGTGGTTATTTTGGCATCTAACATAGGTATAACGAATTTGCCACCCTCGCCATACCCAGTCTCTTTGACTACCTATTTTTTTTTGCCAGTTCCTAGTAGTATTGCCCACCATATACTTCAAGAATTCCTAAATATTAAGATTTGCAAAGTGCCAGACACATTACTTTAGCACCAGCATTATTAATTATCTATCTACGATCGTTAGAGAGTTGAGTGCCCAGTATCATTGTCAAACTAATAAACTTGCATAAAAGCCTTCATTCGTGATATTATTATTGTTTATAAGCTAGACTATTTATGTTAAAAACAACATTCCAAAATTAAAATTCAATTTAGATAGATATTGCTAAATTAGCAAATATTCTGTTCTCTATAAACTAGTATGTAACATCAAATCCTCAAATCTATATGAGGTTAGAAACAGGCAAAATGTAGAATACTAAGTCTTGATGCTTTACCGAAAATAGCTGGGAAGCGTAAAAACCCTTGATCATAAAAATCTCCGGCGCTTCAACTAGGGATAGCATCAAAAAAAGGATCTATCTAAAAAGTGTAGCCTGATTTAGTATAAATGTCCCTCTAAACAATCGTTTTAAATATTCCAATTAATGCCAATCGAAAAAAGAAATAATCGTAATCTCCCTCAAGTTAACAACAATATTCGAGTTCCTAAAATCAGAGCCATTGACGCAGATGGCTCTCAGTTGGGAATTATGGATACAGAAGAAGCGTTGCAAATGGCCAGAGAAAAGGAACTAGACCTGGTTATGGTCAGTGATAAAGCTGACCCACCGGTTTGTAGGATCATGGACCATGGGAAGTATGTGTTTGAGCAGAAAAAGAAAGCACAAGAGGCAAAAAAGAAGCAACATAACGCAGAAGTTAAGGAAGTGAAAATGCGCTATAAAATTGAGGAGCATGACTATAATGTTCGCTTATCTCATGCAAAGCGTTTTCTCGAATCAGGTGATAAGGTTAAGGCCACTATTATGTTCCGAGGCCGGGAAATACAGCACAGTAATCTTGCAGAAGCATTATTGATGCGGATGAAAGAAGATCTAAAAGATTTAGCAGAGGTTCAACAAGCTCCCAAGAGAGAGGGACGCAGTATGATGATGTTGTTATCTCCTAAAAAGTAAAGTGGGATAGTCATGACATTGATAACTCCAACTTGATTTGCCAAGGGGTCTCCCGTTAAATCGCAGATTAGATTATAACGGGAGGTTAATAGCCTCTGGTAAATTAAACAGGTGTCAATTGCTGTTCAAATATAGCACTAAAGAGTAGTAGGAAAATTATAATAATTACTGATTGCTACAAAATTAAGCCCACTTGTGAACAGTCAGTCAACATTGATTATTGGCTATAACTATTACAAAGGCATTGGAATTATGCTCTTGGTCAACCCTTGGACTGGTTGAACCAAACCAGGTGTCAAATAACCGTTGTTCGATAGTGTCATGTCCTATGGGTGAGATTCAAGAGTTGCCAGATTATTCTTTTGAGGAATCATCACTCTTACAGACAAAAAACTTATTTCCCGACTACAAGGAAATCTCCATAGGAAGTTCAACAAATTAACTTACAAAGACTAGATCAAGCTTAGAAACGTTGGTTAATACCTGATCAAACTGGTAAACGTGGAGGGCGACCAAGATTCAAAAAATCAGGGAAATTAAAGTCATTCTGTTTTAGTAGAGTTAATCATCCGCTCATCAGTAGACTTGTCGCGAAATAAAACCTTAAAGTTAAATGGAAAATTTCTACCTTTCAATCATTAAATTATGCTGCCATTAAGTAGAAATTCCAGAGTCCAGCTGCAGTGAACATGAAGTGAGCGTCGCGCATCTTTGATGTGATTTCGATATCATCCTCTAGCTGCATTATATCTGTTTACCCCAGATATTGTATGTTCACATTTGACGCTATCGCTACTTTTTTCTTGATTGAGATGTTTTTGTTGGTCAGTTAATTCCTTAGATCGAGGTTTTTTCGTGGGTCGACTTGATGTTGACAAATTCCTTCTGTAACCCCTGGAAACCCAAATCTATAGCAATGTGCTCTGGCATATTTACACATTATTTTTTGTAAACCTTTTCCCTTACTGCACTTTGAGCTACTAAGTTGTAAATACCTGAGCGCTCATTGCTATACATGAATTTTCACTTCATCAGGTACAAAATCCACCAATTTTTCTTCATCTATAGCAATGAGTGCTGGCATCTTTACATACTACATAAAGAATTTATGTAGTATTGTAGTTGCTGCATGACCTGCATTTTTCATACATAAATTAGGCGATCGCCAAACATTAAAATTTTCAGGATGTGTGTTTAGGTATTGAAAATTTACAGTTTATAATTTAAGAAACTTCTATCTTCAAATAAAGTTTGAGTGTTATGGTACATCCTTACAGTCAAGATTTGCGTCAACGGGCTCTTAATCTCATGATTAATGGTATGTCTATTAGTCATGTGAGTCGTTTATTAAATATAAGTCGGCCTACTCTTCATCAATGGCGAGATCGATATTTAAGCACAGGTTCAACAGCAGCTAAAGTCAGTGTACCTCCTCCTCAGATATCTAAAATTAAAGACTGGGAAGAATTTGAAAAATTTGTTCAGGCATTTCACGAACAAACTCAAAAACAAATGGCTGCAACATGGGGAAACTGTAGTCGTTTTACTATTAGTAGAGGTTAAAAAAAACTTGGTTTTACTCGTAAAAAAAAACATATGGTGATCAAGAAACAGACGAACTAGAAACAGAAGAATTTATCTTTAAACTAAATCAAATGGACAAGAAAGATATTGTTGATGTAGATGAAGCTGGAATAGATAATAGGGAAGATTATCCTTATGGTTATGGAGTTAAAGGAAAAAGAGTACCAGGTATGAAATCAGGAAAAAGAACTGAGAGAGTAAGTTGGATTGCAGCTATAAATCAAGAAAAAAAGTTTGCTCCTTTAACATTTATAGGAAGTTGTAATCGTGTATGGCATGAGAGCTGGTGGGAAAATTGTTTACTACCAAAATTACAACGTAGTGGTGAAAGATATGCTATACGAATAATTGATGTAGTTGCTCTTTGAGACGATCGCTTTGAGACAAGAATGTGATTTTTTAATTATCTGTTAAATCAAGTTCCAAGGCGCAATCGCGAGAGGGGTAGTGTCGGCGATCGCATCCATTCTGCGATCGCAAATAAAAAATATCGGTCATTTAGCAGCACTTGTATTGCTTTTGCAGTTTTATGTAGTATGTAAACATACCAGCGCTCATTGCTATATTTAACGAGAGAGAACTTCACAGTTTAGGATAATACTAATTAAGTTTGAGTGGGTGAAGCTAGCTCTCCGTTCTACTTGATTTATTAAGTACATTCCTCTTCTGATAATTTTCAGGAGAGGATTTAAACTATTGGGCAAGAAGTATACTTTCTTAAGTATAGATTTAAGTTCAAATTCAGCAAATTCATGGAACAGAGAAGTTTGAAAAATTACACAGGATTAGGAGATAAACTGCTAATATCCCTCAATCTCCGTTCTGAGGAAGTAGAGCGAACCTTGCTAATGTTTGCGGTATATACTCTTACTTCTGTCGGATTAATTTGGTTAGAACTAAGTACAGTTAGTTTATTTTTAGACCAGTATGGTGCTGACAAACTACCATGGATATATATTGCCAGTGCTGTTATAGGTTCAGGTCTGGGTTTTGTCTATTCTTGGCTACAAAAAATCATGCCTCTGCGTCGAGTAATAATAGTTATTCTATTACTAATGGCAGCACCTTTGTTTTTATTTCGGTTTGGTATTGGTATCGAAAATGTACAGATAACTGGTCTGAGTTTAGCTTTTCTGACTACCTTTATGATGTGGTTGTGGGTAGAAGCTTGTTATTTGCTCAACGATCTGAATACCTCAATCACAGCTAATCAGTTATTTAACATCAGAGAAATTAAGCGAACATATCCAATAATTAGTAGTGGTTTTTTAGTAGCAGGAGTAATTAGTGGATTTTCTCTACCTTTAATACTATACTTTGTTGGACTGAGTAATGTTACAATAATATCTGGATTAATGATAGTATGTGGGTCAGGAATACTGTTATTTTTGTCAGAAAAATATCAACAATCTTTTCCTGACTCTAGCCGTTGGATACCGGAAGAAGACGAACAAGAATTTTCTACAAGGAACATTCAAGGACCTCTACAAGGTTATATACTCCCATTAATCATATTTTTTGTAATAGCAGAAGTTCTCTATGTATTAATAGACTTTCAATTCTTTTATCAACTAGAACTGCAAAACCCAACAACTGATGGAGCAAGTCAAATAGCAACTTTCTTAGGTTTATTTGAGGGAGTTTTGAGTACCTGCCAAGTAGCAACTCAATGGTTTGCCTCTAGTCGTCTAGTAGAAAGAATCGGAGTTTTTGGTACAGCGATGATACTACCAATAGGAGCAATAGCTTTAGGCTTATTTTCTTTTACAGGCGCAATAACAGGATTATTTTCAGTATTTATCGGATTAGTAATTCTGAGATTTTTAGATGAGTTACTACACTATACATTGATTGAAACTACTGGACCTGTTTTATTCCAACCTCTGCCTGAAAATATTCGCAGTGATGTTCAAACAATGGTAAATGGGGTGGCAGAACCATTTTCTACAGGCTTGAGTGGATTAATAATACTAGCAATTCTCTGGTTATGTAGATTAATATTAAATCCTAGTCACAGTGGGTTTCAAGACCAGCAGGGTCTGATATTTGTAATAGCAATTCTGATATCTGGTTTCGTATGGTTGGGAGTAATATGGTTCATTAGAAGTCAATATATAGGTTTGCTAGTAAGAAGCGCTGGTAAAGGAAGACTTGGTGTTTTGGATGTAGATATGCGGGCATTGAAGCGCTCGGTAGTAGAAACTTTGGAAAAGGGTAGAGCAGAAGAAGATAAACGTTCCTGCATAGAGTTACTCAGTCAAATAGATAAAAAAAATGTAGGGGAAATACTGGCTCCACTTTTGCCGATTATGTCATCTGAATTACAACGTCAAAGTCTAGAAGTAATGTTGAATCATCCTAACCCAACTTATCTCGAACAAGTACGTTCCCTAGCTCAGACATCTGTACCACCAGAAGTATTGGCTTTGGCTTTACGGTATATTTGGTTGACAGAATCAGGGCCAGAAATTAATCAAATACGACCTTATTTACAACCTTCAGTAGATCCTGTGGTAAGAGGTACTGCCGCAGCTTTAATTATGCGTCGAGGTGATCGAGGACAAAAAGCTGAAGCTACTAATGTTTTACGCAGGATGATTACTTCCAAACTAGAAAAAGAAAGAGTGATGGGTGTTCGTGCTTTGGGGGAAGCAGATTATTTGCAAGGGTTACGATTGTATGTTCCTAGTTTATTACAGGATGAATCGTTACGAGTGCGAAAGTATTGCATGGATGTAATTGCTTCTACTCGTTTGGAAAGCTACTACCCCTCTTTATTGCGAGGTTTGTCTTACAAATCTACTCGGGAAGCTGCATTACAAGCATTGGTGAGGTTAGGTAATGATGGGATTCCGATGTTGGTAAAGTTGGCAGATGATTCTCATAAGTCAGATTTGGTCAGATTACAGGCTTGGAATGCTATTGGTGAAATTGGTACAATTGAAGCGCTGGATGCTCTGGTAAACAGAATGATGACTACCTGGGGTATAACACGCCGTAATATTCTGCGAAGATTGTTGACAATGCCAGGGGAAGTTGGAATTGAGGGGGTACTTGAACGGGTAGGTCGTAGCGGTGTAGAAATTTTAATTGAGCAAGAGTTGATGTTTATGGGGCAAGTTTATGCAGGTATAGTAGATTTGTCTAGGGTGGATATGACTTCTACTACTACTTTATCTCCTATCGTAGAGGAGGTTAATGGAAAACTGAGTACTGATTATACGCAAATGTTACTTCGGGCATTAAAATTGCTGGAGTTAGATGCTATAGAACGGTGTTTCTTATTAATGAAGTTTCTCTATCCATTGGGAGCTATTCAGGCAGCAGCTTTTAATATTAAGTCTGACTCACGTTCAAATTTAGCCCGTGGTTTAGAGATTTTAGATAATACTGTAGATATTTCCTGTAAGCGATCGCTGATTGATATTTTGGATCAAAACAGTTATGAGGAAAAGTTAAGTAGTTTGTCTGAGATGGTGGTTTATAAACTAATGGCTCCTAGCGAACGTTTACGGCATCTGTTAAATTTACGTCATTTTCTTTCTGATTGGGCTTTGGCTTGTTGTTTGCAGATGGCTCGTGCAGCTCGTTGGGGTTTAACTGCAGAGCAAACTTTAGTTTGTTTGCGTCATCCTACAGGTTTTGTGCGGGAGGCGGCTTTAGCTTATTTACGGATGGCATCTCAACGTGCTTTGGTTGAATTATTACCTAATTTGAGAAGTGACCCAGATCCTCTGGTAGCTGCTCAAGTAGAACAAATGATTGTTGAATTTGGTATTGGTTAACAATAGCAGGGTAGTTA
This sequence comes from Okeania sp. SIO1H4, assembly GCF_010672695.1. NCBI lineage: Bacteria > Bacillati > Cyanobacteriota > Cyanophyceae > Oscillatoriales > Microcoleaceae > Okeania > Okeania sp. SIO1H4. The sequence continues at coordinate 31,974 of NZ_JAAHGB010000057.1, read as the reverse complement.
TCGTAATTTGGATAAGTAGATAGGCAAATTTGTTTGTATATCTACTATAAGAATACTCAATCTACTTGACTAAAATAATTTTCAAAAAAATCAAAGTCTCTCCCTAAAGTAGATTTGGTTATTGAGGTAATTAGCCTATAATCTACTAATAACTAGAGATACATTTTCTGTGCCGATTTTGCCTACTTCGGTTATGAATTATACCAATTTGGAAAAAGAATGTTACGAATAATCAGGGCAATTAAATGACTTTATAGGAGATGTCCCTTGAAGTAAAAATATCAATTCTGACCTAATAAATGGTATCAAAGCTATTTATTCTGTAAGTCGCCAATCTGACAGCTCCCCTACCTGACTCCTGACTTCCCCTCCTGGGAGGGGGAGGGGCGAGGGGTGGGTTGACTCCTAAGAAATAACCTATTTATTTGTAGCAAATATTTATCAATTTGGTATTATAAGGGTTTTCACATAGATAGACTACAGTGGCCAAAGCATTTTTCTACTGCCTCTGTTGGTGCGCATTCCCTCTCTTGGTTGACATTCTCATGGCGAGGAGACCTCGCCGGATTCCAACCGCTTGCGTCTGTCGCACCCCGTGGGGTCGCGCCGCTACTCCATTTTCTCTATCCCCTAAGCAAAAATAATTTTGTAGTCTACTTAAATGAAAAGCGCTGTAAATTAATTTTGTGGCGTTGTACAGTGACGAATAATACCAAATCCGGGTATAAAAAAAGGCTTGTCTTATCTCTCAATCCTATGTATCGTATAAAACTACCATTTTTTTTATACCCTCTTACTAGGGTAGATTTGGTATGATTTGAGATTTTTGATGAACAGGATTTTGGATTAATCAATTCCTGTAATGATTAATGTTAGGTTTTTTTTAGTCAAAGTCTAAACTATTTTTTGGCAATATCATTCCATAATATGCAACACCAATTTTGTATATATACCAGATACTTCTGATAACTTGCAGCAAGTATAAAAATTAAATCTCTTTTCCCTTTTTTTTCAAATACTTCTGTTTACCTTTTAGGTGACTTGTACAAAAAGTCTATTGATATGATTAATTTTAATTATGGGATAGTGTAAACTAAAGAAATGCAAGGTCATCTATCAAATGTTATCTGAACATTATTAACCATTAAAATTTGCTCAATAAAACGTGATTATTAAATTTGTTTATTCACCAAAGGGAAGGGTGTAAATGTTATGCTGACAAGTGTAGAGCGTCTTTTATTTATTAGAGCTGTCCCAATTTTTAGAGAATTAAGAGATGATTTCTTAGTACGTTTAGCTTCTGTTATGGATGAGCTATCTTTCCCTAGTAGTTATAGCATTTTTACTGAAGGGCAAGAGGGAAGGTCTCTTTATATTGTGGTATCTGGTAAAGTTAGAGTTCATTTGGCAGACAGGGAGTTAGCAAGGTTAGAACAAGGAGCTTGTTTTGGTGAAATGTCTTTGTTTGATGCTGAACCTCGTTCTGCTTCTGTAACTACTTTAGAAATTTGTGAATGTTTGATGTTAACTCAAATGCAACTTTATGATGCAATTGATGAAACACCAGATATTGCTATTAATATTATTCGTCTGTTGTCTCGTCGTATTCGTGAACTAAATCAAAAAATTAATGCCAGAGAAAATAGTATAGCTACTACTAAAGTAGCCGAGTTTCGTTAGTTCACCAAAATATTCAGTAAATTGGTTTTGTCTAAATAAAACCAACATCGCTTATACTTACAGCACTTTTGAGGATGGTGAGGTACGGTAACAGGAATGAGTGAACCAATTTCTCATATCAGTTAAAGTTACTTGCTAAATTGCTTCCATTAATGCTATTTCGAGCATCATCTCTAGTACGAGCCGCAACCCCTCGCAAATATTCTTTAATTTTTGACCAACAATTTTCAATTGGGTTAAATTCAGGAGAATATGGAGAAAGATATAGCACTTTTATTCGGAGCTTCTTCAATTATATTTCTGATTTCCTCAACTTGATGAGCTGGTAAATTGTCCATTACCAAATATGCACCTGGCCATAAATTAGGTAATAAAACTTGTTCAATAAAAACTTGAAAAACATTTTCACCGAGAAATTGTGGGTATGCGCCTCCCCTTTTCAGGGGAAAAAAGAAAAAATTTTTCATGATTAGTCAATCCTCTTGTTTTCAAGGAGAGGTAATTATTAATTATTAATTCTTGAATTGTACCACTATCAATGGTCATAATCCCAGAAAAACCAGACAAAGAAATTGCACCAATTAATGTTAAGTTTGTTCCTCTTTCATCGGGACGAGTATCATCAACTTTATTTCCTTTGGCAGAACGGCCATAGGTTCTAGTCATGGCTAAATTTATAGCAGTTTCATCTAAAAAAACTAGGTTTTTTGCCTGGATATCTAGAACGTTTTCCCAATAATCAAGCCTTTTTTCCAGATTTTTTGTGGTTCCTGCTTGAGCTGTGCGAAAAGTTTTTTTTCGCGTCAAGTTGAATTTTTGAAGTTCAACACACAGAGTAGAGCTACTTACTGAGAAATTGTGGGTATGCGCTTCCCCTTTTCAGGGGATAATAAATAAAAATTTTCATGATTAGTCAATCCTCTTGTTTTCAAGGAGAGGTAATAATTAATAATTAATTATTAATTGTTGAACATAGTCTCCATCAATTCACACAATTTCTGGTTGGTCTCCTCTAGACAAACATTGATCTATTAGAGACATTGTTAAGTCTGGTTTCTTGACAAATTCTGGGTCTTTTTTTCCTTTGGGAAAAGAATCAGCTTTCTGATACAAAGCTATATCTCAAGGCAGACTTTTAACTCGATCATCAAGATTAGTTGTAACTACGACTACACCATTATCTGTTTTTCCTATTTCTCCTAATATATTGTCACCCTACTCCTGCAGTTAAATTACCACTTCTTGCTCCGTCTTTACGCCGAGGAAACCTCGGTGCAGGCGGTGCGCTTTTTCTGTGGCCTGAATCGTCTATAATTAAAGCAAATAAACCAGAAGGTTTTGTTTGACGACATTCCCACATCACTTGAAGACAAAGCTGATTCACAGCATCTACGGACCAATTTGCTCGAACTAAAAAATGCCGTAATTTGTGGTAGGTGTGACCTACAGACCATGTTGGCAATTTGAGACAAGTTTTTTCTGTGGCTTTCTCCTAATCATCCTCCTATATACTCTCGGTTACCCGATTTTTTGAGCTTTTGTCTTAAATACATTGTTAAAGCGATTTGCTTACGCAACGCTACCGCGAACGCACCATCGATGCAAACAAGGGGGCATGGCCACTGAAGTTGTTTCTTTCATCGGACTTTCCCCAGGGAGTAATTAACGTCAAATACTTGTCAGGTATATATTATCACCTTTTTTTTACCTTTTTTTCACTAAAGTCCCGTTAATTAGAAACCAACATTCGGCACTTTATTTCAAAGTATACAAAGATTATGTTTTAGTAAAAATCGGAGCTGGTAACAGAGATTTAGGGTAAAAAGTACGCAAAATTAATTACAAATTTTGCAAAACTTAATTTATGGTGATAGAACCCATTTGAGATCTATATTAAAAATAGAGAAGGAGATGGGGAGATGGGGAGATGAGAGTATTTTTCTACCTGCAAGGGAAGCTACCAGGTTTGCTATTGGACGACGCGGGGTCTCATCCGCTTTTTCCCCATTCTCGTTCCTGAATTTCCACAACTTCCTCAGGCTGAGGACGGAAGCCAAAAGCGCATACCGCGTCCAAAGATACGCTCAGGGGTTCTATAAGAATTACATAGAATCGGAGTAGGTAAAAATTTTTTTTGAGTACTTATCTTTATTTGCTTTTATTTGATTTTATTTGCCTTTAAATCAAAAATATCATGTCCGCTTGAATAACTTATACTTTGGTTAAAGGAAGGCAGAGGGCAGCTATGCTTAAGGGTTTCTTTCAATTGAAACTTAATTCTGTAGAACCCCTGAGTGGTATCTTTTTAGGAATTGGTGATCATGAGTAGCGATGGCCAATTATCATAACCAACAGCTGAGTAAATGCCAGCCTTCAAGTAGTTTCACAGATCAAGAATGGGTTCTGATTGAACCATTGTTGCCAAAAAAAAAAAGAAAACTTGTCCCATGATCGGGGAGCAAAAGACAAATATTGGATGGTGTATTCTATCAACTTAAAAATGGTTGTAATTGGTCTGATTTACTCAAAGATTTACCTCTTTATTCCACAGTTTTTTGGCAGCTACATTCAGTGGCGCTCTCAAGGAGTAATTGAGAAGATTAGAGATGTTTTACAGCCTCAAGTACGTCAACAAGTAAAAAAAAAGCCAAATGGACAACTTTAATCATCATTGATTCACAAGCGGTGAAAAATACTTGCAATGCTAGTGTAGAGTTCAAAGGATTCTGTTTTGACAAGGGCACTAACGGAAATAAGAGCCATTTAGCGGTTGATAGTCTGGACTTTCCCTTTTTTACCCATTGTACATGCATCGTCAGTTTCTGATGATGTGGGATGAATAGAAATGTGATCAGACAACATCGACTAGTTTAAATCCAAACCAGTCAACATTCCTAAAACTACTATATTACTTGATAATGGATACCACCCCGAAAAGATAATAGAGGAGTTAAAGAAAATTTATCCGGCAATTATGTATGACCAAGATTCGGCTTAAGCTATCACCAAAGCCATCAAAGTTAGAGAAAGAGAATCTTGGAAAAAAAGGATTTGTGCCAGTTAAAGCATTCCGGGGTCATAGAAAGAACCAACTCATGGATGGAAAGATGTAAAAGCTTGACCAAAAACTTTGTTTGCGCAGCATTCCGCAGGAAAAGGACTCTTAACAACGCTACAGCTAAGATTAATTTGTGCTTTATTCGACTGATGCTTAAGAGGTTGACGATCACATATATACCACTCAGGGGTTCTATATACGCTCCAATGCTACCAGACATGATATCATACCTTGATTCAGCAACGCCGTAATCATTTATTCCCAATTTTTAGGATATACCTAATATAAATACTTAATTATCCTCCTTTTTATCATACTATTTTTTCTATTACACAAGCTAGGCTGGGAATGTCGAAAATTATGACTAGAATAGACGAAAAATAAATGGATAACAATAAGGTTTATTAGGATTATTTATCACATTAAGAATGGCAATAATTGGCATGACAAAACTAATAATTGCTAACAAAACTAATAAAGGAATACCAATAAGCAACCAGATCAATATACCGAATATAATAGCGTAAATATAAATGTTAATATGAAAATTCAAAGATTCTTTAGCATTACTTTTTACAACCGAATCATTAGTTAAGAGTAAAATAGCTATTGGTATCCCTACAGATACAATAGTTGTACTCAAGAAAATTGCTCCATGACATAAAGCTGATAGAATTTTTCTTTTGTCAGCATCCATTAAATATTTCTCCTGATTCAAATTAGATATAGCAGGGAACAGAGAACAGGGAACAGTGGGAAAAATATTTCCCCTTATTAGGATCATTATCAGTCTATGTCCTAACCTACCTGTATATTCCTATATTTGTTTTTTCAAACCAAAAAATAATAGGCAGAGACCAGTAATTTAGTGGTTATTAAATTGACTTAAGTCTAATTATAGCTCTGTTGTTTGTTTTGTTTTCTGGCGGATAGGAATTTCAATTAAAAATTCTGTTCCTTGTTTTGGTGTAGAAGTACAATTTAGTTTGTCTTGATGTTTTTCAATAATAACTTGTTGACATACGGATAATCCTAGACCAGTACCACTGCCTATAGGTTTCGTAGTAAAAAATGGGTCAAATATTTTCTGAAAAACTATTTCTGTCATACCTATACCATTATCCGAAATAATAATTGCTACTTATTGAGAATATATAGCTTTTGCACTAATTTTAATAGCTGGTAAATTGTAAGCATTCAGCCGTCAGCTATTAGCTATCAGCTATTGTTTTTAGTAAGCGTTCAAAGCTGTATTAATTGAGCCAGAATTAAATCTTACTACAAAAGACCTTAAAGTCTATATTCATTTAAACTCCGTCCTGAAAAGGAGTGTCTTATTGCTGAGAGTTGACTGCTAATAGCTGAATACTTACGGTAAATTTAATTTCATCTAAAGATTTATGTGAATCGCCATACATTCTGGCTCTCTTTAATGCACTAAAATCATGTTCAATGTTATTTAAATCAGCAGAATATTTGGGGAGGAATATTACTTGATGTTCTGTTTCTTCTACTATTTCTCTAATTAGATTTTGGCCATGGATTGGAGGATGATCCATAATTAATACTCAAGGAATTTCTCATGAGGCTCATAAATATTTTGATACCCAGCCTTCAAAGCCTTCTGCATTTTTACTTCCTGTGAATATCATTGGGGCTATTAAGTCATGCATTTCTTTTTCTTCTCCCCCCTACTAGGTGTTCTCTTTTTCCTCCCTTTCCTTGTCTGTCTCCATCAATTTTCTTACCTGTTTTTGACCAAGCATCAATACAACTGCTTTCCTCCTCAAATCCTGATTCATCAATATATACCCTTACTTTGACTTCCATATATTTTGATTAATTCTCTCCAGGAGCTATCATATTTTATTCTTTCTTTTCTATTGCTTTGTCTATCACGCAGTTCTTTTTTTTTCTAGTTATTTTAATTTTTTTCAGGGCACCCCAAATTGCTGTTGTACTGACTCCAAATTTTTCTGCTATGAGTTTAAGTTTTGCTTGTGGATTTTCTTTTATATCTTTTTCTAATTCTTTTCTATCTAGTTTTCTGTGACGATTCCTTACTTTTGCGGCTTCAAGCTCTTCCCGATCTAATCATCTATAATATGGATGCTCTTCCGATTCCAAAGAGTTTCGCTGCTTTGGTGATTTTACCACCGCTTTCTACGTAATCTATCACTTTTTGTCTTAAGTCTAAACTATCACTCATTCTTTAAACTATCCTCAATTCTATTTGAGTATTTTACCCGATTTTTTTCTCATCCTTAAGTTAAACGACTATATCTATCCTCCTGTCAATGTCGTCTGAGACTTTCTTCAAATAAATCATATTGCTTGTAGGATGTTAGTCTGGAATTTTTTTAAAAGATTAGCAGTAAAAATAGGAAAAACTATTTATAAAATCAAACATGAATTGCTCTGCTGATTATTTGCTCGAAGAGCTGAAGCAGCCTACAATAAAATTCAGGGCTATTTTTATTTGATAGGTGTTTTTTACCTTTGTTTTAACTATGTTAATTGTCTTGAGGCGATCGCGCTTGATTTTTAAGCGTTAGCGGAGCTTTGCGTCAGCAATCGTTCTGTTTACCATGCGCTATATGTAGTGTCTTTGCATAAGTCCTGAACTTATTGTTAATTGCCTTTAGTTTTTTAGGGCTAGAAAGTTCTAATAACTTGGATATTAATGGTATTAAAGTTCCTGCTGTGAATACTGATATTCCCGCAGTTATTGCTTTAAATATACCCGATAGCCAATAGGTGAGATGTCAGAGAGTCCAAATTGCCATTCAGTAGGTCATTCCATAGGGAACAATAAATGCACTAAACAAAACAAATATTTTTGGATAAGGCACATTCTGTCACTTCTGAATGAAATAAATTAAAGAAATAGGGATTGAAAAGTAAGCTAAGATAATGAATAAATCTGATAGTCATACTAATCCTGATTGCCAAAGATAATAATGTCCGTGAGGAATATAGTTTCATGTACTCCAAATATTTGATAAGAATTCCATATAACTTGCCTCTCTTCATAAATTATTTAATTATTGAGTTTTAACTTGTTTAATATTAGCTTTATTCTATTTATTTGTTTTTGATTTTAAAGTGATATATATAGTAGTTTTAGTGCGGATTATATGATAATTATAAATAGATAAAATATTATATAGCAATCCTATTTCAGTTGTGAAAAAGATCTTTTAATTTAGGGCACAGGCAACAAGGAATAGAAGTAAAAGTTTCAGAGTTTTGATATATCCTGTATATTTTTTACAAATGATTTCTGATTGCTATAGTATAGATAAATATATAATATGATTAATTGTTGCCTATTTTAGGAGTTAAACTAAATAATGTCCATTGAAATTGAAACAGAATTGCAAACAGCCGTGGATAAACGGCGTAACTTTGCGATTATTTCCCATCCTGATGCGGGTAAAACTACTCTTACAGAAAAACTTTTGTTGTATGGAGGTGCTATTCACGAAGCTGGTGCAGTAAAGGCTAAAAGAGCGCAGCGTCATGCTACCTCTGACTGGATGGAAATGGAACAACAACGGGGTATTTCTATTACCTCAACAGTTTTACAATTTGAATATCAAAACTGTCAAATTAATCTGTTAGATACTCCCGGTCACCAAGATTTCAGCGAAGATACATATAGAACTTTAGCTGCAGCAGACAACGCTGTAATGTTAGAAGATTCTGCTAAAGGTTTAGAACCTCAAACTCGTAAATTATTTGAAGTATGTAAAATGCGAAAGCTTCCCATTTTTACATTTTTTAATAAGATGGATAGACCAGGGCGAGAACCTTTAGAACTCTTGGATGAAATAGAAAAGGAATTAGGTTTAAAAACATATCCTGTAAATTGGCCTATAGGTATGGGCGATCGCTTCAAGGGAGTTTTTGATAGGAGAAAGGAACAAATTCATTTGTTTGAGCGTAGCGTTCATGGTAGTAAAGCTGCAAGAAATACGGTAGTAAATTTGGGCGATCCTCGCATCGAAGAATTACTGGAGCAAGACCTTTATTATCAACTTAAAGAAGATATAGAATTGCTGGAAGAATTAGGTTCAGATTTAGATTTAGAAGAGATACATAAAGGTGAAATGACTCCTGTATTTTTTGGCAGTGCTATGACTAATTTTGGGGTGCAATTATTCTTAGATGCTTTTTTGGAATATGCTCTAAAACCGGGTATTCATAAAAGTACGGTAGGTGAAGTTTCTCCTACTTATCCAAATTTCACTGGATTTGTGTTTAAATTGCAGGCTAATATGGACCATAAACACCGAGATAGGGTGGCTTTTATTCGGGTTTGCACGGGAAGATTTGAAAAAGATATGACTGTTAGTCATGCTAGAACAGGTAAAACAGTTCGATTGTCTCGCCCGCAAAAGTTATTTGCTCAAGATAGAGACTCTATTGAAATTGCTTATCCAGGAGATATAATTGGTTTAAATAATCCAGGGGTATTTGCTATTGGAGATACTATTTATAATGGCAAAAAATTAGAGTATGAAGGTATCCCTTGTTTTTCACCAGAAATATTTGCTTATTTAAGAAATCCTAATCCTTCTAAGTTTAAGCAATTTCGGAAAGGAGTTAATGAGTTACGAGAGGAAGGTGCTGTACAAATTATGTACTCTGCAGATGAGGCAAAAAGAGACCCTATTTTGGCTGCTGTTGGGCAACTTCAATTAGAGGTTGTTCAGTTCCGAATGCAAAATGAATATGGAGTTGAAACTAATTTGGAAATGTTGCCTTTTACTGTGGCACGTTGGGTTAATTCTGGTTGGGATGTACTCAAAAAAGTTGGTAGGTTATTTAACACTGTGGCGGTAAAAGATAGCTGGGGACGACCTGTTTTGTTGTTCAAAAATGAGTGGAATTGTCAACAGGTAGAATCTGAGCATCCAGAGTTAAATTTGAATACTACTGCGCCAGTTGTTTCTGGTCAGGAACCTGAGTCTTTGTGAGTAGAAGGAGGAAGTCAGAAGTCAGAAGAGCTTAAATTTCAAAGGGAATTTTCAACTTGATTTTTGATAGATAGCTATCTATTTTCAATTTTCAGTCAGAAGTTAGAAGCCACAAGTCAGAAGTCAGAAAAGCTTAAATTTCAAAGGGAATTTTCAACTTGATTTTTGATAGATAGCTACCTATTTTCAATTTTGTTGAAATAATTCAATGAAGGAGGGAAAAAGTAATCAGAAATAAGGAATTGAATATCACAATAGTTGATTCATCCCCTGAAGCACTCATGGTAAATCTGAGGTCAAACTAATTTCTGCTCTCTGTTGTGAATACCGCAATAGTCATTTCATTCCCTGAAGCACTCGATGGTGAGTCTGAGGTCAAACTAATAGAGTTAGTTTATGTGATTTTACCAAACCTATAGCTGTACGGTCTAACTCCCTATAATAGACTGTAAAAATCTTTTTTTTATCAAAATAATATGGGTCGTGCAACCCCGCCTTTTAAGGCGAAATATTTTTGGAGAGTTGCTCAAATCCCCTACTTCCCCTCCCCTCCTGGGAGGGGTTAGGGGTGGGTTAACTTCTGACTTCTGACTTCTGACTTCGTTAACGGTTATTACAACAGCAAGATTGCTAAATTAAGATAATATAGCTTCTTCAAAATCAATAGAGCTGCAACGCCTTTGATGCAAGGAAAGTTATTTTACAAATGATTTAAACGGGTTATAGATTTACTCAAATATTGCCAATAATTAACAATGAAACGAAAAAAAATTATTATTCTATCAACTATATGTTTACTAACTGTAGGAATTGCAGAATTTTCTAGACAAAAATTAAGTGATGATTGTGCAAAATGGTATTGCTCCGGAGGTTGAGATTTCGGGTAGTGGTTTAGATTCTGAGGTCAGGGTCGGGGAAAGTATGATTTTGTTTGGTGAGGATAGAGTAATTTTCAGGAAGTGAAATATTAAAAATTTAACCCCTCTTTGGTAGAATTATCAATCACATTTTTGATTGTATCTCCCTGCATTTCCAGATCAATTTCTCTCATAAGTTTGGCAATCCGTTTGGCAAAATAATATACTCGTTTCAAATACTCAATAAAATCTGATTCAAGGCCAAACGCAACCAACCGATTCGGTTGGTCAGCAGTTAAACGCATAGCTAGATGAGTATGTGCTTGGCTAGCCAACTCGTTAATTTGGGGTTTCATTGCCACCACCTGGGCAGCTAACTGCGGATCAGAGGAAACTACTGATTTGAGCGCCTGGTCTACAGCAAAACAAACTTCCTCATGCAGAGACTTTAAAACCGTTTGGGTAGCATCACTAAACTGAAGCTCATGGTGTAGCCGATGATTGCCAATTTCAATCATATTAGTCTCAATAGTATCCCCGATATTTTCAATATAGTTGGCAATCTTCAGGTACATAGACAAAAGTTCAGATTGTTGGGTCACTAAGGTTTCCAGACTCAACTGACCAAGGTAAGTTACAATTGCCCCATAAAGTCGATCGACCTCATCATCCATTGCTCGTAGTGCTGCCACCTCATCACTGGTGCCACCCTCCACCACTGGCAGACAACCGCGCACCATCTTCAGAGCAATGTCTCCTACTTGCCCTAACTCTAAACGAACCCGATCTAAGGCCAAGGTGGGAGTAGTCAGCAACATCTGATCGAGAAATTTGGGTTGCCTTGGCCAAACTGCCGGATATTTAGCGGGCACCAACTGTTGCACCAACTTGGCCAACAGGGGAGCAAACCCAATAAAAATGAAAGCATTGGCCACATTAAATAAAGTATGAGCATTAGCAATTTGGCGTGGGGTTTCCATTGCTAGCTTGGACATACCTTCGAGGGAAGATGAAACAGGTGTCAGCCAACGTACTGTATCCGCTAACTGATTAATCAACCCAACCCAAAGCAGAACACCCAAGATATTAAATAAAACATGAGCGATCGCTGCCTGAACCGCTTCTGAAGGTTTGCCGATCGTCGCCAACATTGCCGTAATGCAAGTACCAATATTTGCACCAAACACCAGGGCAATTCCAGCTTCGAGATTCAATAAGCCTTGACTTGCCAAAACAATCACCAAGCCTGTGGTAACAGCAGAACTTTGTACTAAAGCAGTAAACACCGTGGCAATGGTAATCCCCAGTAAAGGATTTTCTACCTGCTGCATCAAGCTAATAAAAGGTGGATAGGTTTGTAGGGGACTGGTGGCAATCTTCATTAACTCCATGCCATAAAACATCAGACCCAATCCCATCAACAGCAAACCATACTGGCGAGAGTATCTTCGCTGGGAAATTAGTTGCAAGACAAAGCCAATGGCAAAAAGCAATAGAGCCGAGCGAGTAATTTTAAAGGCAATAATCTGAGCAGTAATGGTCGAGCCAATATTGGCCCCCATAATTACCCCAATTGATTGAGGCATGGTCATTAATCCGGCAGAAATAAAACCCACCACCAAAACCGTCGTCACTGAGGAGGATTGAAGCACTGCTGTGATAAATGCTCCAACCACTAAACCATTCCAACGATTCGAGGTCAGTTTCGCGAGCATTCGCTTCATAGATTTGCCCGCCACTTGCTTTAAGGACTCGGTCATTTGTTCAAGTCCAAATAAGAAGAATGCGAGTCCTCCACAGAGACCCACGGTAATTTGTCCGAATTCTAAAAGACTAATTGAGTTGGTTGGTGTCATTCTTTGTCATAGTTATTCAGTGTATGGTGATTGTTAATTTCTGAACTATTCTCATACTAAATAATTCCATTATTCCCAGTGCCTTTACTGTATCTATAATACCTCATATACTGGTTCAAAAAGAGACATCAGAAAATCTAGCTGCCAAACTATTATATTACACAGAAAATGCTTCGACCTTCAACAACTATCCTGAATATCAAAAAGAATTGAACAAGGCTAAAAAGTTAATTTGATCACTACCAAATTCTGAAGCCAAACAAAATTTAATCAATGCATTAACTATTCATATTGTTGTTGATTACTTATTTGATTGTGCCAGTAGCGACCTAGACTTTCAAAATAAAAAAGAGTGTACTTTAAACGGAATATTAAAAATTACCGATATTTCACCTTTTGCTAATCAAACAGTTAAGCAAGTCAAAGAAGGAATTCCAATTAGTATTGATTTCATAACAAGACAGCCAAGATGTAAGATCAGCTATCAGCATTCAGCTATCAGCTTTTGAACATATTCAAGAAATTACTAAGGTTAGCTGAAGACATTTTTTTATAAGTTTTAATTCTACTTTGGAGACTAATTCCTCTTTTGAGCTGATAATGAGCTAATAACTCATAGCTGATAGCTGACGGCTGAATGCTTACGCCAAGATTAATAGAATATGCCATCAAATGGTGTAAATCTGTATTGCCTAAAATTTAGAATTCTGTATCTCAATGAATAGTGAAAAATTCTATATAGCAAGATGAAATGATTCGTGAAAAAAAGACTGTAGGGGTTTGATTTTCAAATCCCATTTTCTCTTGGTTTTGGATAGCAAACCTTTAAGACAAAATACTAAAATATATTTATAATTTTTATATAGTAATTCCCAAAAAGCGTAAGGTACAAAATTCTAGATTTTAGGAAACACTTAACTGGGAATAGGCAATAGAATAGAAATAGAAATAGGTGTACTTCCAAGTCGTGAGAAAGGCTATATAGAACCTCTGAAGGTATCTCTAAAAACTTAGGCAATACAGAATTATGAATATCTTCATTCTCAAAAGCTCCTAAAAAATCAGCGGGTCAAAAGATTTTCACTACCATTTTTACAAAAATTGTGATATTCTAAAGCTTAGATGGAGTTGTTCGCCTACACGCATGACTTTTTATTCAACTAAGTTTGTTTATACATTCACACACAAAGTTGTTTCAGGAACAATACCAAAAATCTTTTAATCTTGTGAAGCTTCTAAAGGTAAAAAGCTTTACCTCCATTGATACTTGCTAGAAAACCATCAGCATCTTCATTATCTTCATTCTCAAAAGCTCCTAAAAAATCAGCGGGTCAAAAGATTTTCACTACCATTTTTACAAAAATTGTGATATTCTAAAGCTTAAATGCAGTCGTTCGTCCATAAATATGATTTTTTATTCAACGATACAAATAGTGGGACTTACACAAAATAAAGGCAGAAAATAGGCTCAAATATAGATAGGCAGGGGCTTTCACGTCAAAAAGGCAAAAATCCTGAATTATCAAGGGTTCTAGCCATTTTTAAGGCTTTGACGTAATTCCCTTGTCTAGACTGACTTTGACGAATTTTTCCTACCAAAAAATGTTTAAGTCCCAATAGTATAGTTTTAAGTGCAATCAAAAATATTGTAGAAAAGAATATCAAGAAAAACAACACCTTTAGAAGTTCTATAAATAATGTTCCATCTAATCATCCGTGAATCCGTGTCAAAAATCCGTGTTTTGCCTTTCCTATTTCCCGAATTACTACTCCCTACTCCCTACTTCCTACTCCCTAAATAAAACAAAATGATTAAAATTATCCATCTTTCCGACATTCATATTGGTAGTGGTTTTTCCCACGGTCGTATCAACCCAGAAACAGGTTTAAACACTCGCCTCGAAGACTTTATTTCTAGTCTAAAACTTTGTATAGATAGAGCAATTTCTGAACCAGTTGATTTAGTTATTTTTGGTGGAGATGCTTTTCCAGATGCTACTCCCGCGCCATACATAAAACAAGCTTTTTCTCGTGAATTACGCCGTTTAGTAGATGCTGAAATTCCCACAGTATTATTAGTAGGAAATCACGACCAACATTCCCAGGGTCAAGGAGGGGCAAGTTTAGGTATTTATAGTACATTAGGAGTGCCTGGAGTTGTGGTAGGCGATCGCTTAGAAACTCACAATATTCAAACTAAGAATGGTGCTATTCAGATTATTACTTTGCCTTGGTTAACCGCTTCTAGTTTAATGACAAAATCTGAGACTGAAAGTTTATCGATGGGTAAAGTTAATGAGTTATTAATTGAAAAATTGAAGTTAGTATTAGAATCAGAAATTCGCCAATTAAACCCAGAAATTCCAACGGTACTTTTAGCTCATTTAATGGCAGATAGGGCGAGTTTAGGTGCAGAACGTTTTTTAGCTGTGGGTAAAGGTTTTAATATTCCTGTTTCTTTGTTAAATCGTGATTGTTTTGATTATGTAGCTTTGGGTCATGTTCATAAACATCAAAATTTGAATAAGTCTAATAATCCACCAATTATTTATCCGGGTAGTATTGAAAGAGTAGATTTTAGTGAGGAGAAAGAAGAGAAAGGTTTTGTTTTGCTTGAATTAGAAAAAGGTGTAGTTAAATGGGAATTTTGTGCTTTGCCTGTGCGAAATTTTCAGACGATTAAAGTTAATGTTTCCGAAGCAAAAATTCCACAAGCTGAATTGTTAAAAGCTATTAGTAAAACTCAGATAAAAGATGCTGTAGTGCGGTTGATTTATCAGTTACGTTCCGAGCAGTTAGATTTGATTGAAAATGGAGTATTACATCAAGCTTTAAGTGAGGCACATACTTATACTATTCAACCAGAATTAGTCAGTCAGTTAGCAAGACCCCGTTTACCAGAATTGGCAAAAGGCAATAGTATCGATCCGTTAAAAGCATTAAAAACTTATTTAGAGAGTCGGGAAGATATTCAAGATATTCAGGAAGAAATGTTAGAAGCTGCTGCTAAATTATTATCAGATGGAGTAGATTTGTCGGCAGAAAATTCAGAGAGTCAGTTAAGTCTATTTAGGGAGCAGGGAGTAGTAGGACTTATTTCATGTCCGGATAATCAGTGATAAAAAAACCTTACCCTTTTGAACCTTTTCTTCCCCTCTGCCTTCTGCCTTCCTTCCTCTGAAGTGTAAGTATTCAAACAAATATTATATCAAATACTGATAGAACTTACACAGCAGCTTTATAGGTAAGGAGATTTTCACATTACGGAAAATGTTAATTGAGTTATCTGTGTAAATACTGATTGATTGTTTTGTGAGAGTTAACTTAAAGTGTTCAACAGAATGCGATTATAAGTTGACCAATTTTGACAGCCCCCTGAGCAGTAGTAGCAAAAGTGTTCCAGCAATTATTAGGTCTTCTTACACATCGTAAAATAACCCAAAAAATAGCAAAACCAACTACAGCAGCAATTGCTACAGCTTTCCACCAAGGAATGTTTTCAACTAATCCCCGATCTTCTCGGGAACGAACTTCATAAAGTTGACTAATTTTTTCTCGACAATACGGTACTAGACGCTCAAAATTACCTTGTCGTGCGGTCTCAAAAACTTCACTGAGAGATTCTTCTATTCTGACAACATCTACTGCTTTAACTTCTAGTTGACAGATCTGTCTTCTCATTTCGAGTTGCATCTGATCAACTATTTCTTCAATTTCTCGAGTACTCATTACTGGAGAAGCAGACGCAATATCTTCCTCTAGAGCATCCAGAAAATTTCTTGACCGCTCTAATTGTCTTAAACCTAATGTTTGAGTCATTAACTCAATTAAAGGTAGATAGACCTTGGTACAAAGAGATTCATTCCCAAGTTTTACAAGAAGTGTCAAAAAGAGTTGAATTAGCTTTTGATAGATGGTTAAAAGGCGATGTTAATGGTAAACGATTAGGTAAACCAAGATTCAAAGGAAAAGGTCAGTATAAAACATTTACTTATCCTCAATTTAAACAACATCATTTTGTTAATAACAAAGTCAAATTATCTAAAATTGGTGATGTTAAAGTGATTGTGCATAGACCTATCCCAGACGGATTTACTATCAAAACAGTATCAGTCACTAGGAAATCTAATGGTTTTTTTGTCACTTTCAGCTTAGAAGACAAGTCTGTACCTGAAATTAAACCAGATATTAAACGAGGTGAAATGGTAGGTATAGATGTAGGTCTTATAGATTTCTTTGTTACTTCTGATAATGAATCAATTGCAGCTCCTAAATACCTGAGAAAGTCTGAAGGAAAACTCAAGTCAGCACAAAGGAAAGTGTCCAGAAGAAAGAAAGGTTCTAAACGTAGACAAAAAGCAATTAAACAATTAGCCAAGAAACATAGAAAAGTAGCTGATACTAGAAAAGATTTTCACTTTAAAACTGCTAATAATTTATTATCTAAATATGACATTATTGCAGTAGAAAAGCTAAACATCAAAGCCATGGTTAAATCTAGATTAGCTAAGTCTGTACATGATGCAGGTTGGGGAAACTTCAAGACTATATTAACTAACAAAGCAGAAAAAGCTGGTCAGTTAATTGTAGAAGTTAAACCTCATGGAACGTCAAATGAATGTAGTAATTGTGGGCATAAAGTCAAGAAAACTTTGGCTCAAAGACAGCATCAATGTCCTAACTGTAATTTATCAATTGGTAGAGACTTAAATGCTGCAATTAATATTAAAAATAAGGCCAAAGTATTGATTAAAGACTTGCTACCACCAATCAAATTTGAATCATATAAAGGTACTCAATTGAGCCTATTCTAAATCAATTGGAGAGGCCGGGCATTCCTTGTTAGCTCAGTTTATGTCTACATAGTAGAGTCGCTGAGAAGCCCGCTTTGTAGCTTGTCTCAAAGTCGGGAGTATGTCACCCAAATCGATATCCAAAACCTCTAACTGTAACAACATACTCTGGTTTACTAGGATTTAACTCTAATTTTTCCCGTAACCAACGAATATGAACATCAACAGTTTTACTATCCCCAATAAAATCAGGTCCCCAAACTTGTTCTAATAATTGCTCGCGAGACCAAACTCTGCGTGGATAACTCATAAATAGCTCAAGTAAGCGAAATTGTTTGGGAGAAATTTTCACTTCTTGACCTCTAACAGTTACTCGACACTCTTCTGGATAAAGAACTATATCCTTATACTGAAGCATAATTGGTTGAGGCAGTTGACCTAGACGTTGGCGACGCATCAGAGACCGACAACGAGCCATAAATTCCCGCATCCCAAAAGGTTTAGTTAAATAATCATCTGCTCCAGCTTCTAAATAGAAAGCACAATTATTTGCACTGCCTCTTGCTCCTAAAATCATAATTGGTATTGAATTGCCTTGATGTCTTAACATCCGACATAAGTCTAGACCATTAATTGAATCAAGAATTAGAAGATTGAAAGAAGGTTCACTTTGAATTGATGAATAATTCTGAACCGTAGGAATTACACTACGTCCGTCTGGAGCAATAACTACTTCACAACTTTGTTCTTCTAGAGCTAAGGCTAACATATCCCGAAATAGCTCTTCAGATTCTAATAGCAAAACTTTGCTAGTTATTCTCACGCCAGACTTTAAAAGACTTTCGCTTATATCGGGGGAAAACATAAATATCGCTTTTGTGTATTTGACAGTAAATCATTAATATTGCCTGAGGTGAAAATTTAGGCGATCGCTAATTTTGTAGCTAATTAGCTTAAATTAATGTTCAACCATCCAACAGCTAAAAGCACTGGTTTTTTTATCCATTTATACAACGCATTCTGACTTTGAAATATTGCTATTGCTATACTAATAGTAGGAATAGCGGAGCCTGCTCTGTAGTCAGGCCATTGTTCGTTTCTTGGGATAGGTATCAAGTTAGTAAGCATTGCCCACTTCCATATTGCATTGTTGTGCTGGATACAAAACTTTGATGTCCTTATGTTATGTCTAGTAAGTTAAACAAAAGTTAACTTAAGGTTATCAAAAGGTTAAATTATTTTTTAATGAGATTAACGAGCTATTAGCTATTAGCTATCAGCTATCAGCCGAAAAATTTGTACGTATAATTTAGGGTTTGCTGAAAAAGTCTTATGAGTGAGGGTAGGAGACAGGAGAAATGGGAATTATAGAGGAGGTAGTCGGAAAAATTGTCCCTCAATTTTTCTGCCATAACCATCCCAAAATACTAGCTTTTTGCAGCTCTTGCCACTGAAAAGCTGGTACTTTTTTCAACCCAAAAATGCTAAAGCCAATATCAGTAAATACTTTGAGAGTTATTTGGCAAGCCCTAATTAGGCACCTGTTTGCGGAGCAGTCCGGACCGAAAAACTTGGGTAAAACATCCCTTTTGTGTTCCGGAACAGTTTTTAACCATTGAAATGTCAAGATTGAGAAATTTATGGATAAAACATCCCCTTTGTGTTCCGGAACAGTTTTTAACCATTGAAATGTCAAGTCAAGATTGAGAAATTTATGGATAAAACATCCCCTTTATGTTCCGGAACAGTTTTTAACCATTGAAATGTCAAGATTGAGAAATTTATGGATAAAACATCCCCTTTATGTTCCGGAACAGTTTTTAACCATTGAAATGTCAAAGGTTGAGGAATGTATGAATAAAACATCCCCTTTGTGTTCCGGAACAGTTTTTAACCATTGAAATGTCAAAGGTTGAGGAATGTATGAATAAAACATCCCCTTTGTGTTTCGGAACAGTTTTTAACCATTGAAATGTCAAAGGTTGAGGAATTTAGGGTATATTTAACAGGTTAATTTATATTTAAAGTCAGATTAATTTTGTTACTTATATTTAATATCAAAAGTATAAATAATTAAAAAATGCTACTACAATTAAGTACTTGGTCTGAAGTCGAAACTTATTTGAGTCAATCTCAAGGTATTATTCTGCCAATAGGTTCTACGGAGCAACATGGACCAACAGGGTTGATTGGCACAGATGCTATTTGTGCAGAAGTTATATCTAAAGGTGTGGGAGAATCAGTTGGAGCATTAGTCGGACCGACGATTAATGTAGGTATGGCATTACATCATACAGGTTTCCCAGGTACAATCAGTCTGCGACCTAGTACGATGATTCAAGTAATTCGTGACTATATAGTTTGTTTAACTAGGTCTGGGTTTACCAAATTTTTCTTTATCAATGGCCATGGAGGCAATATTGCGACTCTGAAAGCTGCTTTCTCAGAAACTTATGCTCATTTGGCCGATCTAAATATTGCTAATGGGGGGTTGGTCAAGTGCAAGGTAGGAAATTGGTTTATGTGTAGCTCAGTTTATAAATTAGCTAAAGAATTATACGGCGATGGAGAAGGTTCTCACGCTACACCTAGTGAAGTAGCTTTAACTCAATATGTTTATCCAGAAGCTATTAAAGTAGCACCACTTTCAGAGGATGTAGCTAGTGGTTATCCAATATATGGTGCTGCTAATTTTCGTTACCGATATCCAGATGGTCGGATGGGTTCAAACCCTGCATTAGCTACACCTGAACATGGTAAGCAGTTTTATGAGTTGGCACTAAAGGAACTGAGTAATTCTTACTTGCAGTTTGTAAATAGTGATTAGAAACAAGGAAGAAGGAAGAAAAAAGAAGGAAGAAGGAAAAAGGAAGAACAGTTTTTCAGCATTTACAGCAGATTGCAGGTATATGAGGTACATATATTAATGATAAAGTCTTTGTAGTGCGGGCATCTTACCCGCCACAGATGTAACCCACCAAGATGAAAATCTTATTATACCAATTCCTTTTGAGAAAAGATATTTATCATCTTTCCCTGTTCCCTATTCCCTATTCCCTGTTCCCTTAACTTAAAGTACATTTAATCTATATAATTTTCTACTTCAAATCTTTACCTAGTTTAAATTACGATCTAAATTTAGATATTAAGGGTTGCAAAAACTGAAATTTGAGTTAATATGGAACTCATAAACCAATCAATTCTATCTAGCAAAACCGATACATAAAATCAGTAAAATAATAGACAAAAAGCTAATAATATTACTTTTTTATCACTTCTTACCTAAAAAGTATGTTTTGAAAGATTACTTTATTCTTACTGACAAGAATAAGCAGTTCCTCTAATGTAAAAGTATGGAGAAAAAACAAATAACTTCTCTACCAAATGTAGATATTAAGTTTCAGAGGTCAAGATTGTGAACAACCAATTAAAAGTTTCCCTAGTAGGTATCTTAGCAACCGTTGGTCTCTGGGGTTTCATACCTCAATCAGAAGCCAAAGCAGAACAATTAGAAACTACTGACAAAGTAGTATTTACTTGTGTTTCAGTTAACGCTGCAGAAAATCAATATGCTACTGTTCCTCAAATAGTTCGTGAAACACGGGATACAAGTGAGCCTGGACTTTTAGGCGGATATCCCCTAGTCAAACGAGAAGTTATTCAAGTCTCCTCTAAACCAATGATTGTGTGGACTGCAACTCTCTCTTCCGACCATCCCAAAGGTGCTTATACTCCTGACCGTCGTTGTCAATCTGTTAGCACTCGTCTAACTAACCTTGCTTATGCCCTGGGAATGGAAACTTTTGCAGATATCAGCAACATTGGAGTTGTAAACTATGAGCAAGTAGTTTATGTTTCTCCAGAAGAAGAGCCTAGCTTCGATAATGTAGTATTCACATTAAAGCCAGGAAATCGTGAGAAATCAGAAGAGATTATCACTCAATTTAAGGATTTCGGACAAGGTACTGCTAGTGACGAACCTATCTACGAATAAGTAAATGGTTTTAGTAGAGATGTTGAGGGGATAAGTAAGCAAATAAATTTTCCCTCTTCATTCCTTATTTCTGAACTATCTAGTTGCTGAACTATTTAGATTGGATAATGTTGAGAAAAGGCTAGTTGAAAATAAGTTTCTCTTCTAAATTAAAACTATAATAAATAGGAAATATCCAATCAAAATCTGTAGACGATATTCTCAGGCACTAATGGCTTAGTTTTCTCTAAGTTTGTGTCTGTTTTAACTACTTTATTAACTAATTTCTAATTTCATTCTCAAAATTATACTTTCTAAAATTAAGTAGCCTCTAAAAAAGTAGTTAATTATGGGATAATAAAAGAGCGCATTAGCGTTAATTTGTTTACCTAAAGTATCTCAATCAATTGTCAAGAGGAAAAAAAATGAAAGTTACAACTACTAAGACTTTATTTACTGCAACATTAACAATGTTTTGTGCTGTTAGCTTAAGTGCTACTCCCACAAAAGCTCAAGAAAAGTCAGTCATAAATGTTACAGGTTCCTCAGAACAATTGTTGAGTACCAGTGCTAATAGTTTGCCCAAGGATAGAAGTACGAGTTTAACTCAAGAATCTACTACTAGAGGTAGACATGGATTATCTAGAAGTACACTAGATGATGTCACGAATAGCATTAACCTCCAAATGCATAAAAGTAGAGACCCGAAATGGAAAAGTGAGAAACAATGGTTTGATGAAAAGTGGGATTCTTTGTCTGTAGACTTTTAGGAGTTTGAGCTTTTAGTGCCACTATGCGGAAGTCAAAAGTCAAAAGTTAAAAGTATTGATTAGTAAGGCTTTTAGGATTTTGTAACTGGTTAGTTATTTCTGCCATCCGGCCCTAATTAATTGATAATTCTATAAACTGGAATACCCCAACTTAGAGATTCCATTTTTTTGAACTGCTCGACAGATGGTTGAGAGCCATCTACAAAATTAAATGCTCCAATTCCAGCGATGGGATATTTTGAGCGCCCGTTAATACCAATTAACTGACCTTTATTGTTTAAAATCGGTCCACCACTCATGCCACTTTTAATATCATTGGTATAACCTAATTGATATCCTTGGCTGAGGGTGCGACTGGGTAACATTTCTACAGCTCCTAAAGTTAACTGAAAAGCACGACTACCCCAAGCACGGGTACTACTCATTTCTAAGGAGTCTGGTTGATGCCAATTGGGAAAACCTGCTGCAATAACAGTTTCTCCTACTGAAAGTACATTACTGTTGGCAATTTCTACAACTTGATAAGGGCGATCACTAGTAAATTGCAATAATGCTACGTCCAAATTACCCATTTGAGGAGATGAAATTAGGGTGGCTTGATGAGTCATCCCATCTCCACTCATAATTGGGTAAAGTTTATGAGAGTTATTCTCAATTACATGATGATTAGTAACAACGGTGTAGGTATTACCTTGTCGTTTAATAATTACTCCAGAACCAGCACTGTTGTCTGTAAAAATTCTCACAGTGACTTGTTGGGCAATATTAGATACTAATGATGGAAATTGTTGTGAATCTACTTCACTGGGTTTTGTATAATAAGCTGAGTTTTCTACACTGGTTTGAGAGTAAGCACTAGGTACAAATGTGGCCAGACAAAATAGTGAAGCTCCCAAAATTTGACTACTCAACTTGAATATTGATTTATTATTCATAATTATTAAAACTTTCTCAAAAAAAATACTTAAATTCCACTACTACCACCCAATCTATTTCCATAAATTTGAAAGTGTGGTGACTCTCTCCCATATTGGTTAGTGCCAGAGACCGCTTCTGATTTTTTCAACACATGAATGGTTGTTAGTAATTTAATTAATTACTTAAATCAAAAATAGGTATATATATTGATTAAGTTCAGCCCAGTCACAAATAACTTAGTAATATAGTCATAGCTTAAGTTCAATTTATTAAGCCAAAATGACTGTGAGGAACTGATTCGGTATTCTACACTATAGCGGTAACAAACACACATTATCAGAATAAAAAATTGCCAAATTTTTCTGCTAGGCCTTTATTTGGGTTTTAATGAAAATTATATGTAGTGATTATCAAAAAATATTCTCATTAAAAGTTAAGTAGAAGCGATCGCTTAATTAGGGTTTGCGTATGGAAAGTCTTTTAGTAAAGCTAGGAGACAGGAGACAGGAGACAGGAGACAGGAGATAGGAGAAATGGAAATTATAGAGGAGGTAGTCGTAAAAATTGTCAGAGTGATTTTTCTGCCATAATCATCCCAAAATACTAGCTTTATGCAGCTCTTTAGACCGAAAAGCTTGCACTTTTTAAAGGCAAAAAAAGGCAGCAAACCAATATCAGTCAATGCTTTGATATTTAATCAGCAGAGCAATAATTAGGGTTTGCGTATGGAAAGTATTTTAGTAGAGGTAGGAGACAGGAGACAACCCACCCCTAACCCCTCCCAGGAGGGGAGAAATGGGAATGAGCGAGGAGGTAGGAGCTAAGTTTTGTCCCTTAATTTTTCTGCCCAAATCTTGACCAAAATTCGCTCCTAATTGAACAATTACCACTTAAAACCTCGAACTTTTTGATACTTAAAAAGGCACTTACCTTTATCTATAAAGACTTTTAGATTTAATCAGCAGAGCAATAATTAAATACAGCTATAATAAATTGAATTTTATTCAAAATCAAGTCAAGACTTTTGCCAAGTAAAAAATCGTCAAAATTCATCCCAGAAAAAGACAACTATCCCCCGATAGAATCAATGATTATTAATATGAAACCTATAAAAATATCTTAATTAAAACAAAGAGCGGATATGAGAATTAAAAATCATACTATAGATTGACAAATTATTCATAAATGTGTATTCAATTGCTTAGATTCAAATATAATTGAAAACTAAATATGCAATTACCAAATATGCTATCTCGTAGTCCATTAATTATCTTAGGAGCGATCGCTGGAGTTATATTCTCCAGTCAAAGCGCGATCGCCACACAAAAAATAGTAATCAAGCTGGTTGGCCCAATAACAGCATCAATCAAAGTCAAGGATCTGCGAGTATTTGCAGAAACAGGCAAAACTACCAAAACAATTTCCCAAGCTCTCGGAATATCGAAAATTAATCCTAATACAGTTCGTGGCTTAATGACATTAGAAGTGGGAGCTAATGTTAGTAACTTAGCCAAAGTGCTTTATAGTAACCTTGGCCAAAATGTAACCAAAGGTATTGCGGAAGTAGTTCAGACCAGACACAATTACGAAAGCGACAAAGCCTTACGTTCTTCCATAATCTTAGCAGCAGCAGATGACAATCGAATATCAGTCCTGGAAGTTCTAGAAAAATATCCTACCGAAGAAATGCACATAGACGTAGGTAAAATCAATGAAATCGTAGACAAAGTAAAGGGAACTATTGGTAATCTTGAAGAACTTCTCAGATAAGTCTACGATTCTGAAGGTGGACTTATTTTAGCAGTATCTTCTTCAATATGATGATTATGATGTGGCTGGGCAGTTTCAGCATCAACTGTCGCAGCTTCTATATATTGACTATCTATGAGAAATGCTCCTTTCTCAAAACGAACAGCCCAATAATTTCCTGGTTTGTGACTCAAAACAGTTCCTACTTCACCCAAACGTACAATATCAGGGGGACGTAATATCGGCATTGATTCAGCAGTTTTGATGTATGGTGGTTGAATAGCTAACCTTACTTTCTGACCAATAGAAAATTCTTTCTCCATTTCTAAATACCCCCAAATAAATATAGTGGTTTGCAGATAAGTGTATGATAAAAATTTACACCATCAAGATACAAAGAGGTTCTAAATTAGTAGTAATTAAAAACCCATAAAACAGTTCTATTCTATCGGTGTAGTTATATCATGTCCGGTTGAATACTTAACACTTTGGAGGAGGTAAGGCAGAAGGCAGGAGGCAGGAGGCAGAAGGAAAGAAAAGGTTAGAAGGGAAAAGGTTTTTTATCACGCTATTATCCGGACATGATATTACACATTAACCTTATACATAGTGTGCCACTATAGTTAAAACTTAAGTATATGTAACGTTTTGCCTAATTTCTAACATATTGAGAATTAAGATCAAATTTGACAAATAATCCTACTTCCTTTGCCTTGTAGAAATATTGGATGCAATGTCCTCACTAATGACTACTCTAACACTTAGTTATGAAAAAAAAGTTCAAAATCAAAAAATTACAGCCTGGGTATTAACCAACTTCATTCTACAAAGCTGCCATAAGTTTACATAAATTTATCGGAAGTATTAGAATAGTATAGTTAAGTATCAAATTGTAGGGGGTAATTATCATGGCTACAGATCGCCGCATTTCCCGGGTTGCTTCATTAATCAAGCGGGAAGTCAGCCAGATGTTGCTCCATGGTATCAAAGATGACCGTGTAGGTATTGGTATGGTCAGCATCACAGATGTAGATATTTCTGGAGATTTACAACACGCTAAAATATTTGTTAGTATCTATGGTTCTGAGGAAGTAAGATTCCAAACTATGGAAGGTCTAAAATCTGCTACTGGCTATGTTCGCAGCGAATTGGGTCATAGGATACGTCTGCGTCGGACTCCAGAAGTTATCTTTGTCGAAGACCGCTCTCTAGAACGTGGGACTCAAATTATATCACTTTTAAACCAGCTTTCTGAAGAACGTCAACAACAGGCAACGGAAAATCCTACAGAATCAGATTCTCAGAATATAGAAAAACTTACTTCAGACGGAATAGATTGAAGAAGGAGTCAGGAGACAGAAGACAGGAGACAGAATCAATTGGATGGGAATTTATACCCCATAAAGCTTCGGTATCAGGAGCCAGGTTATCGGAGAAAAGCCAAAACATTCTACTGACTCGGTCCTCCTGATGACTGACTTCCAGCTTTTCGCACAACGTCTGCGTCAGGAGAAGGCTGTTAATTACCCATTCCTAAAATCCCGATCACTAAACTATGAATTTAGCAGAAAAAGTTGCTCAGATGGTTGTAGTTAGAGCTTCCGGCAACCTATTTGACAATCAAATTCGTTATCCAGACTGGGAACCTCCCACCAATAAGCTCAAATATTGGCTGCAAGACTTGGGTGTTGGAGGAGTAATTTTTGTGGATGGGAGTGCTATAGACTTGGCAACTCGCATCCAACAGCTTCAGTCTTGGGCAAAAATTCCCCTACTTTTGGCTGCTGATATTGAGGAAGGAGTAGGTCAAAGGTTCGCCGGAGCAACTTGGTTTCCTCCACCAATGGCGATCGCTGCTATTGCTCAAACAAACCCCAAAAAAGCTATAGAGTATGCTGAAACTATGGGGACTATTACGGCTCAAGAATCTGTGGCAATTGGTTTAAATTGGATTTTAGCTCCAGTGGTGGACGTGAATAATAATCCTGGCAACCCAGTGATTAATATTCGTGCTTTTGGAGAAACGACCGAATTAGTGGGTCAACTGGCAACAGCTTTTATTCGAGGGACTCAACAATATCCAGTTTTGACTACTGCTAAACATTTTCCTGGTCATGGGGATACTACGGTTGATTCTCATTTTGAATTGCCTGTTTTACCCCACTCAGAAAGTAGACTGGCAGAAATTGAATTGCTTCCCTTTGTAGAGGCGATCGCTGCTGGAGTGGATTCTGTTATGAGTGCCCATTTGTTGATTCCTGCTTGGGACTCGGAACTACCTGCAACTCTGTCCCATAAAATTGTCACAGGTCAGTTGCGCCAAAAATTGGGTTTTAATGGATTAGTGGTGACCGATGCTTTGGTTATGGGGGCGATCGCTAATCGTTATGGTTTGGCAGAGGCTTCGGTTTTAGCTGTAGAAGCTGGTGCAGATATTTTACTAATGCCTTTAGATCCAGAGGTTACTATTAATGCTGTTTGTAATGCAGTTAGCCAAGGTCGTATTTCTGAATCACGAATTGATGAATCTTTGCAAAGAATTTGGCAAGTTAAAACTAAAGTTTATCCAACCTGGCAACCAGGAAATGAGGAAAGGTCAGAAGATTTCTCAGCCTCTACATACTATTTAGTTGAGAAATTATCTCAATCACTGGCACAAGAAACTGTAACTAAGATTTTGCATGATTCTCTGCAAGTAGGAGGAAGTTATCTCCCACCAAAACCAAATGTCAAGCATTTACGCAATTTAGTTTTTGTAGATGATATACTCAACAGTGCTTTTTTAGGGAATTATACTCCAGCAGTAGCTCTCCCCAGACAATTTGGTTACCAACTACAAATTATTGACATTAATTCAGAAATCCCAGAAGCTCTTACCCCCAATCATTTGACTTTACTACAACTATTTATTCGTGGTAGTGCGTTTAGTAAAATAGCTAGTCTAACACAAGCATCCCAAGATTTAATTAAGAAATTATTAATAAATGGTGAATTACAGGGTCTGATCATATACGGTAGTCAGTATACATTGAAACAGTTTTTACCTGAACTGTCATCAGATATACCTTATGTATTTTGCTATGGACAAATGCCACAAGCCCAAGCGATCGCTTTAAAGCTTTTATTTCAAAGATTTACAAATTTACAAGTATTTCTCTAAAATCTAATAAAACTCGCCTGACTATTGACAAAAAAACATTAAAATGATATTCGGAGACGATTGTTTGAGGTCAGGAGGGTAGAGAAATCCTCAATTAGTGACTTTGTAGATCGTATTTCATAGTACATAGTTGCAATTTAGACCAACAGTAAAAGAAATGTTTTGGTTCTATGACTTTTAGAATTCTTATCAAAAGAACATAACAAATTGTAACTCTGTATACTGAAAAAATTAACATTCATAATCCGGATTTTTGTTCTATATTATTAATAGCGCCAAAAATTACTCAAACTACGCTAAAAAAAAGGGTGACTATGACTTACACCACAGTTCAATATTCTTTAGACATCATCAGGGATGAAGCAAAAGAACTTGTACAAAAAGGAGTTCTTGGACGTCAGCAACCTATTTATACTCTCTGCCAATACATTCCTGTCAGAGAATGGGCTTGTGTAGAAGGTGAATTGGAAAAATGTAACTTTCTACTTAGAGACCGAATTGCTGACCTAATAGGCAACGAAAAATGGGAAAACGACTAAAAAAAACTAACTCAGCTAAATTGGACTATTAGCTGGGTTAGGTTTTGTAATTTATCCTAATTTATAAAGACTTTTTAATCCCTAGATAAATGGATAAGATTCATCCAAATAGAGGTATGTGATGTATTATCAGTTTTGAGAGTTTGACTCCTGAAGTTTCTGTAAATCAGCTCGTAGACCGGCGATTTCTTGAGTTAGCTCCAGCAAATCTTCTTGTACGTCTGATGACACAAAACCAGAAGTAGAAGTAGGACTTGAAGAAGCCGTTGTACTATCAGTATTGACCTGACTATTTTGTTGATTCAAAATTGTATCAACAAAGTTCCTGGCTTCTTGTTCAGTCATCTCTCCTCTATCAGCCCATTCCTCAGTAAGTTGATTGAAATCAGTACTTAATTTATTCAAATTTTCATCTCGCTTACTAGAGTCTTGCACAGTTTCTATAAAAAAGGATGTAGCCCCCAAGGTGACACGAAATCCTTTTTGTAGTAGTTGAGTCAGATTATCCGGATTCATAATGGTAAGTTAATTGAGCATGAAATGGACATTTCTCGATCGCTGCAGATGAGAAACAAACTTATATTGGTATATTGGTAATATAACTAAGCTAGAAGCAAGTGGAAAGTTGTTTGATGATATTTTCTAGATGGGCGAGTCTAGATATTTTTATTCTGATCACTTGTAATTTGGATTTAAAACCTAATTGATATAGCTTCAATTTGTGATTATTATCTACTTAATTATGATGTTTTAATAATAATCTCTTCTACACCCAAATTTATTAACTTCTTTTCAACTTGGGAAACAACATTTTTTAAATTGATATATATCAATAAATATTCATTTTTTGTCAATCTGTATATTGCTGAACCTTTACAAGCAAATGATAATATATCTTTTGGTAGGTCATCAAATTCAAACAGCTTTTGCATAATTAACTTACCACCAAAACCAGGTAAATAGTTTTGTAATTTAACCCATGAATTATGACCCATGTACTTGCCATTAAAAGTGGGTAAAAAACTGTATATTCCTGGAAGTTGATTGACTGATTTTCTCACATCAGTATGTTTTAACATATAATTGTTTTCTAGTTTAGTTAAATCTGAGACGAAAGCTTCAGCATTTCCTAAATAATTTTCAGGTATACCAACATTTCTATATCTTAGGTTGCAAGGAAAAATAAATCGTTTAATAGGAACAACTGATAAAAATTCAAATAAAGCATCGTTTGTACTATAAGCACTTTCTTCGTTTGACAGATTTTGATTTCTCCTCTTAATTAGGTCTAACTTTTCTTTTGTTAAGATACATTCAAGATAACTCCAATTATTCTTATTTTGAAGAAAACTGTTCAAGATAAAAACAATAAAAGATGTTGAACTTAAAAGTTTTTCTTTCCATGATAACTTTTTAAAACTTGCAGCAATAAAATCATCTATTTGATTAAAGTCTATTGTAAATAATGGTTCAGATTTAGGAACATATTCTGGGTCTTCATAAGCTTGAGAAAGATATTCTAATAATTTAAAATATGTTCCACCATCTGCTATGAGATGATTTATAAGCAGAGTTATGCCACAATAATCTTGATTATTATTCAAAATCACATACACTAATGGAGTATCTTTATTAATAGCATCTGAAGAATTTTTGGGAATATTGAATTCATTTTTTACATAAGTTTTTGCATCTAATAAATTATCAATATTTATTTCCTGTTCGTCTATATCAATATAGATAAAACCTATGCCAGATTTTTGTGGGTTACATACAACTTTTAATGGAGAAAACAATTTTTTTACCAATCTCCCTCCTAAAATTGGCACACTATCTACTATTTGTTGAATTGCTATTTTTAATCTATGAGAATCTACTTGATGCTTATACCAATTTATTACACCATAATATGGCCAAATTCCCATTTTGCTATCAAATTTTGAAAGTTGATACTGACAATGCACATTGCTATTTGTGATTAACTCCATTTTTGACCTATCTGGATTAATGTGATAATTAATCTTAATATTAAGACTAGAAGAAAACTGTAATTTGAACAAAAGATGAAGTTAGATTTTTCTTATTTCGCGACAAGTCTATTATGTATAGCAAGGAATGAGTTAGTTAGAATATATACTGATGATGAACCTTAGATAGGGAAATGCTTTTCCCACTTTTGCCTCGCAGGAGTGCGCATTCCCTATCTTGGTCTCATGGATATGGCAAGGAGACCCGCTCTTGATAGAGTCGCTGCCTCTTTCAGAGGAGCTTTGCTATGGTCATGCTGCGCAAACGCTAACGCAAACGCCATCCCTCTACCTCTTGCTGTCTGTAGCACCCCGCGGGGTCGCACCGCTGTTGCCTATTCCCTGTTTCCTGCTATATATCTTCAAAAGATAGTGCAGGGACTTTCCATGGAAAGTCTCTACAAAAGTTTGACAAAATACTTATATCATGTCCGGATCAGCGCCTGATGAAAAAACGTATCTTCTAACTTCAAGGCTACATCTCTACTATTGTACCTACTCTTCTACTATCTCAATCATAACTACTCAAGGGAACATAATATTATTTATTTGCTAGATATTTGGTATATTTTCTAAAGTTGAACATTTTCAGCCTACTTGCTCTAAATATTGACTAATATCCTCATTAAGCCTAGTAAGTTCAGCTTCAGTAGTAATCCGAATTCGCTCATCTCGTAAAGTAATCAAAACTTTAGCGGCAAAAGGACTAGGCCAAATATTAGGATTGCAAAATATTTCTAAAAAGACATCTCCTGTATACTGATATTCCATAGGTTTCTGTGGAGTTAATTTTCCTGGACTACCAGCAGCAGTTTTTAATTGTTGCATTAATTGAACGATCACACTTTGTAAATTCTTTGCAGCTTCAGGACTAAAATCAAAAGATATAGACCCTTCCACCATATTCAAAGTTAGTTTAGGAGCAAACATAGCAAATTCAATAAATATATACTATTATTAATAATAAACTTTACCATAAAACCTCAGCCTGAAATCAGGCAATTAAAATTGTTCACTTATTTAAGCCTAGATATTATACTCTAATTGCCATCACAAGTTTAGTTAATTTAGGGATTTCCTAACATACTATAAATTTTTTTTCTACATCTATAAAATCTTTACAAAAAAAGTAAAGTATTCAATGAAACTTAAATATCTCTATCCACAAGTACCTGTAATATAATGTACGCTTAATTAGTCATAATAAAGTTCTTAGATGGTAGGTCGTAGGTGTAAATTCAATAAGGAACAGTGGAAACGGAGCAAAAATTTGGGATATTCATTCAATATCGCTTCAGTCAAATATTTTTATTGTACTTAATCATCGGTGGTGGTGCATAGTAATGGTAAAGGAAGCACCGGGAGTTTGGGGGGATGGGGGGATGGGGAGTGTGGGAGATGGGGAGATGAGGAGTGTGGGATAAATTAAAAAATATGTATCCTACCATTACCATGCAGGACTATCAATCATCCGCACATAGTATCATATCATGTCCGGTAGCATCGTTTGTGTATAATAGAGGAGGAAGAAAAATAATTGCCCGGAGCGATATTGCTACGCAACGCTACCGCGATCGCTACTCTTCAAGCACTTGACAAATCATCAGTAGGC
>NZ_JAAHGB010000056.1:0-48330 GCF_010672695.1 Okeania sp. SIO1H4 | reverse complement strand
AATCACTTTTTTTTAGTGGTCACTTTTTGGGGCTGGCCTCTCCGATGCGATCGCACCTCTGAGTATTCTATCTCAGGAAGAGGGCATTGCTCCTACTGGTCACTTATTTCTGCCATCCTGCACTAGTAGTTATAGCAGTCGAAGAAAAGGTTAGAACAGATCAAAAGCTGAAAATTCAGACAAAGCAATATTTTCCCTTTTCCCTCTTCCTTCTTCCCTCTTCCTTCTTCCTTCTTCCCTCTGCTTAACAATAAGGAGTAACATCTTCTAAACAAACATCAGCTAAGAAAGTTAGGGCGCGAAAACGTAAACTAATTAGTTCATAGTAAAAAGGATTTAGTTTACATAGAGGTGGAATATGCAAAACTGTACGACCAAAGAATTTAATATCTCTGGCAAATGGGCATTGAGCCGGAATCAATTGACATAATTTTCTGGCAAATTCAGGATTATTAATATCTATATTTTCTATAAAATTACGGCAAGTTTGTAGCAAAACATCAATGGGGTTTTGGGGACAATTATTAGTAGTAGTTTGCATTTTTTTACTCCTATTATTTTGAATTAATTGTAATGATGATATATAGTTAAAACCAAGAGAATTATGATGAGTAAATGCTGCACTCAATAGCATGAGGATTTTGTCTACAGTAATCATTAAACATAGAAGCTATTTGATGTTTCTGCTGATTAGCTATGCTGCCTAAAAACTCTTCATATATTTGCCAAGCAATTGGAGATTTAGCACTGTCTATATCTTGTAAATTCGTGGCTGAATATGTCCGTGTAAATGTTGTTATCGTTGACTTTTTTGAACTGCTACTAAACATATCTTTTGCTCTGCTTTACTTCATACTTTTAATATACACATAATCAAAACAGATTGCAAGATAGTTTTTATATAAAAAATATTTATCAATTATAGGCAGAGCTTATCTTCTCAACCAAATGTCTTTAAATGAAGAGTTAATAGTCTGAAGAGAAAGAATATTTGATAATGTAGTTGCGTGATCGCTGTATAACCAGATTTTATTTCAGTAATTAATTTTTATTTTCAAAAACTAATTTAAGGTAGTAATTCCTCCTAGTAGACTGACACACTTTAAATGGTGTTGACCAAGTTTATTTATGGTACAAACGTGATGGTACTAAATTTGAGCATAACATTCAGATATTTGCTTTTATTACTGATGATTTTTTACGGATGCAAAGTGCAAAGTTTTTTGGTTATGGAAAACCATTACTGTATTTAGAAAATGGGGAGTTAGTTAATCATAATTTTCCTGTGCCTAGAGGTGCTTTTTTATTTCCAAAAATTAGAGAAGGCAGCAGATATATTCAAGAGTTAAGATTTTTAGGTCTCTGGCAAACATTGTTTCCGAGAAAGTTGGAAACTGATAATCAATATGTTACAAAAACTCCTGCTATAGCCATGAAAATATTTGAGGATTTGGCAGAAATAAATAGAGATAAAAATAGTAAATTGGTAGTGGTTTATTTACCTACTCGTTCTGACTATTATGGAAATGAATCTAATTTTTGGCGACAATATCTACAAGTAGAGTTAGAGAAACGCAACATAATTTATATCTATCTAATTGCTGAATTTAGAAACATAATGTCTAATGACAAAGTAGAAATAGTATTCTTGGGAGGTGATGGGCATTATTCTGTATTTGGCAATGAATTTTTTGCTAATGTTTTGTATGAAAAGTTGTTGTCTTTGCCAGAAGTTGCAGCTACTTTGCAGCAGTAGAATAATTTTGTAGGTTGATTTTTATCCTGAATGCTAAAAGCTGATAGCTAGTTAAAATAAAGGCGAGCGATCGCTAAAATTAAACTTACTTGACTATGGCACAGAAGTAAAAATTTATTTAAAGTCTTTTTATAAGGATGATGGATGAGTCTATATCGATAATAGGATTTTGAATAATTTTCACGATTTTTCCATTAGCTCAATTTAAGAGTTTCAACAATAGTTTTATAGGTTCATAATAACAGTACAAAATATATTAAAATTATGTCCTACATCCTTGTCAAGGTCTTTTAAAGACTCTAAGCTTGAAACTCGAAACTTGTAGTTCCTATATCTAATTTTTTCTTAACTTTCTTAATTGATTAAGAGTTTTTTGATAGAACACTTTATTTTTTTGTTGTTTGTATAAATTGCCAGCTTTTAAAAAATGTTTGATAGCTTGTTGTTTATTTCCTTTTTGTTGATCAACTAAACCCTTATTATAGTAAGCAAAAGCATAGTTAGGATTAATTTCAATACCTCGATCATACTGAACTAATGCTTGTTCATATTTTCCCTGCTTATAATAAACTAAACCTTTGTTAATATAAGCTTTAAAATTATTAGGATTAAGTTGAATTGCTTTATTATAATCAGCTAAGGCTTGTTCATATTTTTCAATATGACTGTAGATATTAGCCCGATTATTATAGGCTATAGGATAATAGGGATTAAGTTCAACCGCTTTTGTGTAATTAGCAATTGCCTGTTGAAAATTTCCTTGGCGATTATTAATTACAGCTCTCTGCAAATTTTTCTGCAAATCTAGATTGAGAAGAAAATCTCGGTTAAGAAATAATAATATTTGAGCAGTATCCCCTATAATCATAATAGATAAGTAGAAAAGTAAGCAGAAAAATAAATTTAAAATTCCTAAAATTTCTGAAAATAATGAAGCTAAAAAAACATTTTCTAAAGAAATATTACTAGAGATACTATATAGTATTTCATAAATACGAGAAGAAAGAATAGAATAAGCAATCCCGAAAAAAATCGGTAATAAATAAATTAAAAAGAAGACTTTCCAGAAATTACTACTTACCAACAAACGACTGTAAAAAAGAGCTGTTTTATCCCTTTTTTTTCTAAGAATAAAAGCCAGCCAATAGAATTGATTATTTACTCGATAAATTATACCTGGGATTAATAGTAAAAAATAGCGAATAACAGAGTTGATAGAATATCTAAAGTGTAGGAAAGAAAGGGAGATAAAGCTTGTAAATATTTTTTTGATTATTTTATGATAATTAGTATCTGTTTCTAGTACATAATTTTCTGTAACAGTTGATATGGCTATTAAGTAGCTATTATAAATAAATAATATCAAGATCAATAATGTTAATAAAAAGGTCAAAAAGCATAAAAAAAATAACACAAAGAATATGGGATGTAAAGAAAAATTTGGGAATGCTTCTAAAAGATTATTTTGAAATTCTGAGTTATTTTAAACCCAAAGTACCACTTGTACAATAGCAAAATAAGCTAACTTATTAATGATATAAAAAAATCAAAATATTAGAGAAAATACTACTAGGAAAGCCTTTAAGTTTCTCTGTAAAACATCACTTCCCATTGATAGTAATTCTGTTAAACTAAGTTTTTCATTTTTAATTTTAGAGGGATTATTCATAATATAGTATTTATAAATAGCAAACTCAAATATACCAAAGTCTTTGAGAATTGATATTAGCGATCGCTCTTAATTATGTAACTAATTTTAGAAGTGGTAATTTCTCCAAATTGACTGAATTAAATTTTTATGGTAAGGGGCGAACGATACAACTTGCCAGCAATACATTATCCCCTCAATGATGGAGAACTTAATTTAGTATTGTCTAAATTTTTACAAGGTAACTAAGGCTTGCTGAAAAAAGCAAAGTGTGGGAAGTGTGGGAAGTGTGGGAAGACTGGGATTGTAGGAGAAATAATTTTTCCTTGATTTTTCTGCCTCACGTTACCCCAAATTCCTGACTTTATGCAGCTCTTTTCACCGAAAAACTGATACTTTTTCACGACTTAAAATGGCTAAAACCTTTATATGTAAATGCTTTAATATTTAATCAGCAAGCCCTAACTAGATGAGTATACTTTGATGAACTATAATTTGAGGATATTTGACTAAATTTTGGCCAAAACTAGATAAAAAGCCCTATGTGAGGAGAAAAAATTTATAGATATGAACATTCTGGGAATCTCAGCCTATTACCACGACAGCGCCGCCGCCCTAGTATGTGATGGAAAAATTATCGCCGCCGCTCAAGAAGAAAGATTTTCTCGTAAAAAACACGATGCCAGATTTCCCAAAAATGCTATTTCCTATTGCCTGAAAGAAGCCAATATAGAATTACTCGACCTAGACCAAGTAGTTTTCTATGACAAACCCTTAATCAAATTTGAGCGACTTCTGGAAACTTACCTCAGCTATGCTCCTAAAGGTTTTCGGTCTTTTCTCATGGCAATGCCAATTTGGTTAAAAGAAAAATTATATTTAAAAACACTTTTAAGAAGAGAATTAGCCACATTAGGTAAATGTAAGTCATCCCAAATTCCTCAACTGATGTTTACAGAACATCATCAAGCTCATGCAGCTTCAGCTTTTTTCCCTAGTCCCTTCGACCGTGCTGCGGTAATGTGTCTGGATGGAGTGGGTGAGTGGGCGACAACTTCGGTTTGGTTGGGAGAAGGAAATAAACTTACTCCCCAGTGGGAAATAGATTTTCCTCACTCTTTGGGTTTGCTTTACTCAGCTTTTACTTATTACACGGGTTTCAAAGTCAATTCTGGGGAATACAAACTTATGGGTTTAGCTCCCTACGGAGAACCTAATTATGTAGATTTGATTTTAAATAACCTCATAGATTTAAAAGCTGACGGTACTTTCCGGTTGAATATGGAATATTTCAACTACACAACCGGGTTGACTATGACTAATCAGAAATTTGACAAACTTTTTGGCGGACCTCCTCGCAAAGCTGAAACTAAAATTAGTCAACGAGAAATGGATATTGCTGCTTCTATTCAGAGAGTAACTGAGGAAGTAGTATTACGTCTGAGTCGCACAGTGCAAAAAGAACTTAATGCTGACTACCTTTGTTTGGCAGGGGGAGTTGCTCTCAATTGTGTGGCGAATGGCAAGATTTTACGGGAAGGTATTTTTAAAGATATTTGGATTCAACCTGCAGCGGGAGATGCTGGTGGAGCATTGGGTGCTGCTTTGGCTATTTGGTACGAATATCACAATCAACCACGGGTAATAGAAAAGGTGGTTGAAAATATTCCCGAAAAGGAATTAATTTCTGTGGAGTCTGGAAATTCTGCTGTTTCTCTGGCAAAACCTCCTGTTTGTAGCGCTCCTAATGACATGATGCAAGGTGCTTACCTCGGACCGAAGTTTGCAGATGAGGAAATTCGGGAATATCTGGATGCTATTCAGGCAAAATATGAATATTTGCCAGATACAGAATTAATGCCTCGGTTGGCAGAAATTTTAGATAACGGCAATGTGGTGGGATGGTTTCAAGGTCGGATGGAATTCGGACCCCGTGCTTTGGGAGGACGCTCTATTATTGGCGATCCCCGGAATCAGAAGATGCAGTCAGTGATGAATTTGAAGATTAAGTATCGGGAGTCTTTTCGACCTTTTGCGCCTTCAGTTTTGGCGGAACGGGTTTCAGATTATTTTGACATTGAACATTCGAGTCCTTATATGTTGTTGGTAGCTCCCGTGCAGGAGAATTTGTTAATTCCCATGACAGAGGAGCAAAAGCAGTTGTTTGGAATTGAAAAGTTGAACGTGCCGCGATCGGAAATTCCGGCTATTACTCATGTTGATTATTCGGCGAGAATTCAAACTATTCATCAAGAGACGAATGTTCGGTATTACGATTTGATTCGTCATTTTGAGAAGTTGACGGGATGTGGGGTAATTGTGAATACATCTTTTAATGTGCGGGGTGAACCAATAGTTTGTACGCCCGAAGATGCTTATCGGTGTTTTATGCGGACAGAGATGGATTATTTGGTGGTGGAGAATTTTTTGATGGCGAAGACTCAGCAAATTCCTTGGGAAAAAGATGAATCTTGGAAAGACGAGTTTGAGTTGGATTAAAGTTAAATCAAAATTTAAAAGTTAAAATTAGTCTGTTATGAGTGGATTAGTTATATTGCCACTCAAACAGAGTAATATAGTTGTTTCAAATAAAAATGAAACACTTTTTTGGCTGAAATCCTTAATCCTTTTTTTCATGGCCAGAAATTCTCGTCTCAATCTAAACACTTTAATTTAAGTAGATATAAAATTATAACAGAGAAAGCATCTATTACAATAATTTTTTTCGACGGTTGACATTTAGAATCCAAGTTGTTTAGGATTTAGTTAGTAAGACAAGTTGTCAAACTTGGGAGAAGAAAATCAATTATGTTAACTGGCAAAACCCGCCGCGAGTTCCTGATATCTACTGGTGCGGCTACAGCTTTAGCATTTCTGCCAACCAAGGTAGCACGCGCAGAATCCTTCCGCATACGAAGGGATGTTACTAGCCGTGGAGCTGAGAGTGATATCATGTCCGGTAGCATCGGTATTGTATAGCAAAGGGAAGGAAGAAGGAAGAGGCAAGAAGGAAGAGGGAAGAGGGAAGAGTAAAGAAAAGGGAAGAAGGCTACCCTCGCAAGAAAAAAATCTAAATTTCCTGTAGATATTTACCCTTGGGTTTACACAAACGATACCAACGGACATGATATGATTTGGCTTCCTTGAGTAAAGGTGTGGGGAAGATGAAGGAACTTATTGAGACAAATTCTTCCGCTCCGCAAAGCTGGATTATGCAAGCTTTCATTCATGGCGATTGTAATGGCTTTAATGACTGTCAGCACGCCAACTGGTACTTTGCGCCCTGGCATCGCTCTTACCTTTACTACTTCGAGAAGCTCATCCAACACTTTAGCGAGAACCCCAACTTTGCACTGCCCTATTGGGATTGGTCATCAACTATTAGCGTGCCGAGTCAATTCTACGGTGACGGCAATCCTCTTGACGACAATATTTCAATCCAGTCCAACTGTCCTGATGCGCCACCTGCAGGGCGTGGTGTTCCAGAAGGAGCGAGGTTTAATTACGCTCAACTAAACGCTTATGTTGGTGCTGGAAGGGTTGAAGAAATTCAGAGTAATCCAGACTACAAATCTTATCTAGGTTCTGGATCTAAAGAACCAGGAGCGGGTGAGCTGGAGGAAACACCACACAACTTTGTACATCGTTGGGTTGGTGGCGAAGATTCTGGAAAGTCTAGCAATATGGTGCAGACTTTTTCACCGCTAGACCCCATATTCTGGATGCACCATTGCAATGTAGACCGACTGTACTCTGATTGGCTAGGCAGGGATGGCCACAACTATCCTAACGACTCTGAGTGGACGGAGAAATCCTTTAACAACTTCTACGATGCTGATGGAAACCAGGTGGGTGGAAACTTCACCTGTGGTGACACTGTAAACTCAACGGTGATGGGCTACATCTATGATACAGATAAGCTTTCTAACCTATCGCGATTGCTGCCTCTTCGGACATTACCATCAAAGCCACAGGTAATAGATTCGGTAGTTGCTTCAAAGTCCTCCATTAAAGAGAATTTACTGACGTTTGAAACTGATACGCCTTTGCGCAGGCGACCTCGTAGCTTGCTAGGTGCGACAGCAGTGGGTGCGCCCAATTATGTTGTACGGCTGCGCATTGAGGGTGTCAAGATACCCAAGCGACAGGACACCGGAGTTTTCATATTTTTGGGTTCTGGTATTACGCCCGAGACCCCAATTTCTGCACCGGGATTTGTTGACAACTTCACCTTTTTCGAGGGAGGAAGTGGCAGCGACAGCAAATCCCAAGATCATAAACACAAGAAGAATGTAATTCTAAATGCCACTAAAGCAGTGAAGCGACTTTATGGAAATGCCGACCTGCCAGAGGATACTACTCTGCCAGTCTCAATTGTAACTCGATCGCTCTTTGGAGATCGTGACGCTTCTGCAACGGTGGAGGAGATCCAACCAGATAGAATAAAAATCGAGATTGTTGACCTCAATGGCTAAAAACTGGCTCCTAGTGCGGAGGTCTCCCAGGTTCGTGAGGATAGCTATGAGTCTCATCATTGCTCTTGTCTTCATGGGCGTAGTCTCCGTAGTTTATCCCACCTCAAACTCAACCGCTGGGGCTGAGAGTCCCCAGGCAAGTAATTACTGTACTGGGGGTTATCCCATCACTATGAATGTCATTACCGCTAATCCTAGCACCTTTGAGGTAGAGATCGAGGAGGAGGTTCGGCAACGCCTCAATCTCTACTTAGAGGATGACTCTCTCAAGATTGCCCGTCTCTATATCCAAGAACTTCGTCCCCGTGAGGCACGAGCTTTGCAGGGCGTCCGGATCTTTATTGAGAAGCCAGATGCTGATGCCAATACTCCAATTGATGACCCGCATTATGCAAACAGCTTTGTCTTGGGTCTTGAGGATTCACAATCCATGATATGGAATATCGCGCCGACGCTTTCCAAGTTATGGTATTTAGGCGATCTGTCACCAGAGAAACTGGCAGAGAAAGAGGCGCTGCAAATTACCTTCGTTCCCAACCCTTGGGATTTTGCTATTGCTTTACCAGAAGACTTTGCCCTAACGTTCAGATGCTTGAGGTTTGAGATGCCACACCAACCATAAGCAAGTTCTAGGAGAGGGTGATGGCTGCCGTAGGTTGGGTTGAGTAAACCAGCAGGGTGTGTTAATGAGATTTAACGCACCATCTTTATTGAATTTTTACGTGTTAAGCTGATGCTTTTTCCTACAGAATACTTCCCCTATATCTGAAAATGAAAATATATAACCCACCCCACCCAGGCGAAGTGCTTCAAGAACTCTACATTGAACCTTTGAATCTGACCGTTACTAAGGTCGCAGAAGCTTTAGGTATAAACCAAGAAACATTGCTATAGCAAATATTATTGACACCCTTAGACAAGCTTTGCTAATCTTGGGAAAAGTGATTAAATGTAAGTAATGGCCAAATCTCACGGTTCCTTAACAGGGATAGAAGCAAAAATTGAATATCATCCTGTTTTTGAGGAACTGGGAGAATTATATGAATCCTGGAAACGCTCTGCTGTCAACTGGATGCAAACTGAGAAGTTGTCAGAATCAGAAGTAGAAAAGCGTCTAATGAAGCGGTTTAACATCCAATGGGCATGGGCTGATTCAATTGCTACTGAAGCCACTCAATGTTTAAACCAATTAAAAACAGCTAAGGATAACAATATCACTAAATTAGAGTTACAAATCCAAGCTAAAACAACTGCTGCAAAAAAACTCATCACTAAACTAGAAAAAACTTTAAAATTAGCAACAAAAAAAGGTTTTCCGCATCTACAAGCCCGAAATATTTTTTTTCATCAATTGCTAGGTTTAAAGAGTAAAATTCAGAAAATAGCTAGTCTGAAACGAAAATTAAAGCAGTTAAAAAACACAGAACGTTTACATATTTGTTTTGGCTCACAGAAATTATTTAATGCTCAACATAATTTAGCAGAAAATGGATATAAAACCCAAGAAGAATGGGGTTTAGATTGGAGAAAAAAACGCTCAGGCAGATTTTTATGTGTAGGAAAATCTCAGCCAGGCGGTGGAACTATGCTCAAAGTTTTCCCATTAAAAGAGGATGGCTTATATCAATTACAAGTTCAACTACCTAGACCATTACAAGACAAATATGGTCAGAAAATACAGTTAGAATTTTAAGTTTCAGATAGGGATGGCAGATATAGAGCAACAGATTTAGATTATGCCATAAATAATTTAAAACCAATCACAATTCAAGTTTTTCGCAGGGAGTATAAACAGGATAATTGGTATGTACATCTTTCTACTTATGTACCAGAAATACCAGTAGTTCATATAAGAAAAAATGGTTGTATAGGTATTGACTTTAATGCTGATTCAATTTCAGTTACTTATGTGAAGTGGGATGGTAACATTGAATATTTAGAAGAAATCCCGTATAAATGGAAAAATCAAACAACAGGACAACGGCAAGCATCCATGAGAAATATTGTTTGCCAAGTTGTGAAATTAGCAGAATTTTTTGAATGTGCTATTGCTATTGAGTCTCTGGATTTTACCAAGAAAAAATCCAAGATGAGCGAGGAAGGTAAAGTTTATAATGAGATGCTTTCCAATTTTTCTACGGGAATGTTTAGGGAAGCTATATTGTCACGTTGTAGAAGATTTGGAGTTGAATTAATTAAAGTAAATCCAGCTTTTACCAGTGTAATTGGAATGATTAATTATATGGCTAAGTATGGCCTGAATAGTGGCACTGCTGCAGCTTTAGTAATTGGCCGTAGAGCGTTAAAATTATCAGAAAAAATACCACAGTGTTTGTTGAGACCAGAGGATGTCAACAAACATGATTGGAGTCATTGGAGGCGAGTTGCTAGTTTTATTAAACTACATCGTATCCAGAGGACTCAACTTTTTCAGTGGAGGAAAGCCCTTGAGGGAATCCTAACCCATAGTTTATGGGCAGAACATCAACTTTCTGTGCAAGTACACATTGAAACGGGTGAGTAATCAAATCATTTGCAGTCACCGATGGCAAATGTATAGCTTTGTCTAGTTTTCAAGAAGGTGGACATACTAATACTGGAAAAACTATGACCCAGACTTTAATGAAGCAAGAAATAGGAGAAATAGATGATAGAGCGAACTATAGAGGAACTTGGTAAAATTCAATGTATTTGCATTAATGTCATTTGGGCGCTTTCACAGCATGGGTTTGGTGTTGGGAAAGAAGGTAACTCTATCAAAGTTACTATATTTATTGAACATTAACTATTGTCCAACAGTTGAAGAAAAAATCATAAGTACTAGAGAAGCATCTTTTTTATTAGGTATGTTTCGTCAACGTTTATTAGTTTTATTAGCTCAAGGAAGAGTCAAAGGATCTCAAAAAAATGGTAGATTCTAGAATTTCATTTAGTATTGTTCTTAAGTAAAATTAATTATCAAAATTGCCTTTTTATTAAAAACTAACTATTGTCCAACAGTTAAGGGAAAAAATTATGGGTACTAGAGAAGCATCTTTTTTATTAGGTATATCTCGTCAACGTTTATTAGTTTTACTTGCTCAAGGAAGAGTTAAAGGAGCTGAGAAAAAAGGTAGATTCTGGGAAATTCCAGTTTCAGACAGTGGAATGCCTGTAATAATTCCGGCTCGGCGCGGTCCGAAAGGTATGTGGCGCAAGAGAGAATCTACCACACCAAAAATGATTCATGTCAATCAAAACAAAATTCAAAGTAATAAAAAGAAGCCTCCAACAGAATTGGAAGCTGTAGTGTCAGTTAAGCACAGCGGTCATAACTATTATGGTTATGAGTTATATATTTCAGGTCCTTGCCAAATCGTCTATCGACCTTACAAACCAGCAAGTTGTGGCGCTCATCTATGGATTAATACTTTTGATTCTGTGCAATTTATAGATACTAAATCCAATCCAGCTACGGCAAGACAATCTAGTAAACAAATATACGCATAGTTTATTTCCATCTTAGGGTGAAAAAAAGTGCGTCTGTTTGAGTCTACGAACGCTGAAAAAGCTTACTGGGTGACCAGTGTTTAAGGCTTTTGGGCATCACTACCGTTCTACCCAACTTATATTGACTTTTGATAACTTTTCTGCTAGGAGTTAAAAGTTAACGAAATATTGATTATGCATAACTAATGAGCGATCGCGAGATACCGAAAATTGATAAGAAGGGTCTCAGGGAATTTGGTCTAATAGTGGGTGGTGTTTTTGGCGGTTTATTCGGTCTATTACTACCGTTACTCCACAGACATTGGCCTCCTCCTGCATGGCCTTGGATAATTGCTACTCCTCTATTGGTATTGGCAATTGTTTCACCCCCAACTTTGGGACCTGTTTATAAGTTTTGGATGCGGGTGGGAATTTTCCTGAGTAAAATAATGACTCCCCTATGGATGGGGTTAGTATTTTATCTTGTAGTTATGCCAATGGGTTTGATTATGCGAATGTTTAAAAAAGACCCAATGGAACGACAATTGAATACTGAAACTTCAACTTATCGGGTGATGAGTCAATTAAAAACTAGAGAAAGTATGGAGCGACCTTTTTAAATGTTTGAAGGAATATTAGACTTTCTCAAAGACCTTTGGGGTTTTATGGGAGAGCGGAAAAAATATTGGTTATTACCTTTGATTATTACTTTAGTTTTGTTAGGAGCTTTGATTGTTCTGAGTCAATCTTCTGTAATTGCACCGTTTATTTATACTTTGTTTTAATTTGACGTTTAAAAAAGCGGTCAGCGGTCAGCAGTCAGCAGTCAGCAGTAAACGTTTAGAAGGGGACTGTTACTCTTCCACGCACCTTTCGGTTTATAGA
This sequence comes from Okeania sp. SIO1H4, assembly GCF_010672695.1. Classification (NCBI taxonomy): domain Bacteria; kingdom Bacillati; phylum Cyanobacteriota; class Cyanophyceae; order Oscillatoriales; family Microcoleaceae; genus Okeania; species Okeania sp. SIO1H4. The sequence goes on along the minus strand of NZ_JAAHGB010000056.1, from coordinate 36,098 downwards.
AACTGGGGATTTAAACCAGAGCTTCTAAAAGCTGTTAACGGAGTTCCTCTGCAAGAGGCTAGCTGTTTGCGGAGCATTCCGGTATGGAAATGGTAAAAGCTAATAGCTAGTTAACTTTACATTTCTAGCAGAAGGTTTTAGTTACAGGTACTAATAACTGTTAACTGATAACTGATAACTGAAAAGTTGGGTTTATCCCCAGGATAAACTCTGCTAATTTTCCTCAACCCAATCTACAGGATCAAAATACAAAAAAATTATAGCTGAGAGGATGATTAAACTAAAAACTTTGGTGGTAAATTTAGGTATGATTTTCGCCAGTTTATTTGTTGGGATAGCGATCGCTGAAGTAGGAGCAAGAATTGCTGGTTTGGAGGGTTTAAAAAAAATGTCGGAAAGTACCCATGCAGAATTTTATCCTACATTTCATACTATTCCTCATCCGGTTAGAGGTTGGGAATATAGAGGTAATGTTTCTGGTTGGTGGACGAGCGAAGGAAAGGCTTATTTAGAGTTTAATAGTCATGGTCTTAGAGGACCGGAAATTACTAAAGCAAAACCAGAAAATACTCTAAGAATTGCTGTACTTGGGGATTCTTTTACTTCAGCAGTGCAGGTTTCTTATCAGCAAACTTTTGTGGCAGTAATGCAGAAGGAATTGGGAAAATGTACTAATTTAGAAAGTCAAAAAGTAGAGGTAATTAATTTTGGAGTGGATGGTTATGGAACTGCCCAACAATTATTAACTCTCCGAGAAAAAGTATGGGATTTTCAGCCGGATATTGTGCTTTTAGCTTTTTTTATTGGCAATGATGTTACTGATAATTCTCGACAGTTAGAAAATAATCATTATCGACCTTTTTTTGTTTATGAAAATGGGAAGTTAGAATTAGATTTATCTTTTAGAGAACTAACTATTAGTCAAGCAAACCGCTACATGATTACTACAGTCGATAAATTACCAACTTGGCTAGTAAATAATGTCAGAATTTTACAAATTATCAAAAAAGTAGAGGCAGATCAAAAGAAGAGAAATGCTGCCAGACATTTTGAAAATTTACAAGCTAATAATTTTAGAGAACCGCCAAATTCTGCTTGGCAAGAAGCTTGGAAAATTACTGATGAACTAATAGGAATCATGGCAAAAGAAGTACAAGAAAAAGGTGCAGAATTTAAAGTAGCTAAAGTGATGACTCCGATGCGAGTTCATCCAAATCAAGAATGGCGAGAAGGGTATATGAAAATTATGAATATTCAAGACTGGTCATATCCAACAAAAAGACTGCAAAATTTAGGAGAAACTTATAATTTTTCTGTGATTGATTTAGTCGAACCTTTTGATGATTATGTTCGGGAAAATCCGGTTTGTGTTCATGGGTTTAAAAATACGACAATGTGTACGGGACATTGGAATGCTACAGGGCATAAATTAGCAGGAGAAATTATTGCTGAAAATTTATGTAAAAGGTTATAGCGCTACGCGCAAGTTAAAAGTCAAAAGTCAAAAGTTAAAAGTAATTCCTGTCTAGGTTTGAGCATTTAAAATGTCCTAACTTTTGCTTCGACTGCTATATAGGAGAGTGTGGGAAGTGTGGAAGTAGGGGAGTAGGGAAGAAAGTTAGTATTTTGGGCAAATAAGGGCAGAAAAATCAAAGAAAAATTCTTCCTCCTTTCTTCTGTATAATTCTCCTGAATTTTTAATTCTGACTCCTACCCTTATCAAAAGACTTTTTATTAAAAAATAAACCTCCAATTTAATGAAAAAACTCAAGAATTTAGCCATCAATTTAGGATTAACATTGGGTACATTAATATTTACTCTGACAGTAAGTGAAATAGGATTAAGAATAGCAGGAATTGAGCATCCAACGATAAAAATAGATGGAGATCAAAATCCTCTCCATACTTTCAAAGATATGTACAGAGGTTGGGCAGGAAAACCTAATGGCAAAGGATTTTGGCAGGAAGAGGGTATCCCTTCTGAAATAATAATGAATAGTGCAGGATTTCGCGATTATGAACGGAGTAAAAATAAACCAGAAAATGGATTGAGAATTGCTTTATTGGGAGATTCTTTTACAGAAGCACTTAATGTCAAATTAGAAGATACTTATGGTGCAATAATGGCAGAAAAACTACAACAATGCCCTGTGTTGAAAAACCGAAAAGTAGAAGTAATAAATTTTGGGGTAAATGGTTATGGAACAGCACAACAATTAATGACTTTAAGGGATCGTGTTTGGGATTATCAACCAGATTTAGTCATATTGGCTTTTTATCCAGGTAACGATCTTAGTAACAATTATCGCGGTCTAGAACATGACCATTTACGCCCTTATTTTGTTTACCAAGATGGGCAACTTGTGGCAGATATGTCATTCCGAAATTTGAAGTTTTGGCAGAGAAATCGTTATGCTTTTTCTATTGTAGATTTCTTGCCATATTGGTTGATAAAAAATTCTCGAATTCTACAGTTAATTAGAAAGGTAGATCTTGATGCTAAACGCCGTCAGTATAATCGGGATTACAATGCAATTAATATAGATTTTTATAAAGAACCAAAACCCAATTCTGATTGGGAAGAAGCTTGGGATGTAACTGAGGGTTTAATTAAGTTAATGCGAGATGAAGTATATGAAAAAAAGGCAGATTTTATGCTGATAACAGTTAGTCATTCTTCTCAAGTACTTCCCGATGTTCAAGAGCGCGATAACTTGAAAAAAATTTTAAATGTGTCAAATTTATTTTACCCAGATATTAGACTAAAAAATTTTGGGAAAGAGGAAAATATACCAGTTTATAATTTAGCTGGACCTATTTGGGATGAGGCTAAAAAAACAGGTAAGTGTTTACATGGTTTTGATAATGCACTTCCCTGTGGAGGTCATTGGAATGTAGAAGGTCATAAATTGGTAGGGGAAATAATGGGAAATTATTTGTGCGAGAAATATGGCGGTTAGGAGTCAGGAGTTAGGAGTTAGAAGTCAGAATTTTATATCAAATTCATGATGATTAGTTACTTTATTGCCACTGAAACGAAGTGGAAGGAAGCAATTTTAGGGGTGGTGCGAGATTGCTTCCTATTGTCGCAATGACGACTTTTGTACAAAATTCGCGATCGCTCAGACAAATATACTATTTTTAGTTGAATAAAAAGTCATGCGTAGGTACGAACAAACCCCAATAACATTTATAATATCACAAAAATTGTGAGGGTGGAACCGAAAATCCTTTGAGCCGCCGATTTTTTCATGAGCTTCATAAAATGAAACTGTTTGTGGTTTTCTACTGAGGAGAGATAGAAGGTAAAGATTTGATGATGGGAAAAACAAGCATTTCTATGAGCTTCACAAAATGACAATATTTCTAGTATTTCTCCTGGAAAAAAAGCCTGAATATTTGATTGTGTCTCAGTCAGGAATTTTAGTTGAATAAAAAGTCATGCGTAGGTACGAACAACCCCTAATAACATTTATAATATCACAAAAATTGTGAGGGTGGAACCGAAAATCCTTTGAGCCGCCGATTTTTTTATGAGCTTCATAAAATGAAAATGCTTGTGATTTTCCACCCTAGGAGAGATGGAAGGAAAGATTTGATGATGAGAAAAACAAGCATTTCTATGAGCTTCACAAAATGCCTAAATATTTGATTGTGCCTCAGTCAGGAATTTTGGTTGAATAAAAAGTCATGCGTAGGTACGAACAAACCCTAATAACATTTATAATATCACAAAAATTGTGAGTATGGAACCGAAAATCCTTTGAGCCGCCGATTTTTTTATGAGCTTCATAAAATGAAAATGTTTGTGATTTTCCACCCTAGGAGAGATAGATGGAAAGATTTAATGATGGGAAAAATCTGATTCTAATCTTAAAAGTAGGGGAGTAAGGGAGTATTTTTCAATCTTTTTCTTGTATTGCCTCTATTCCACTCCCGACTCGTAACTCAAAAATTTTTACGCGGGCAAAGATAGCAAATGCTTTCTATATATATGTAATATATGTAGATATAATCCCGTTGAAAAGTGGTCATTGGGACGATAGGAAGTAATCTCAGGGACTTTCAAGATTGCTTCCTTCCACTCCGTTCTAGTCGCAATGACCTAAAATAACTAATTATTAAAATTTGATATGAGTGAAAAAAGTTTCTCTACTGTATCTCCATAAATTAGAAAATTACCCCAATTGTTTATACTTTCAGGTACTATATATAACTTGGTTTTTAACTTAACTTATTGTCAATACTAAAACTAAGAATAATCTCTTGCTCAACTAACCTAAATATAATGAAAAAACTTCAGAATTTAGCCATCAATTTAGGATTAACAGTCAGCACATTAATATTTGCTGTAACAGTGGCAGAAATAGGTCTAAGAATAGCAAAAATAGAAACTCCACCACCACCAAGAGAAGACTCTAATCAAGAACTTTTATATACAGCAAAAGATCCAAATCGAGGTTGGGCAGGAAATCCTAATGCCACAGCATTTTGGCAAGGAGAAGGTATACCTTCAGAATTAAAAATGAATAGTGGAGGGTTTCGTGATTATGAACGTAGTAAAACTCAACCTGAAAATGGATTAAGAATTGCTTTATTGGGAGATTCTTTTACAGAAGCACTTCATGTCAAATTGGAGGATACTTATGGTGCAATTATAGAGCAAAGATTACAACAGTGTCCTGTATTAAAAGACCGGAAAGTTGAGGTAATGAATTTTGGTGTACAGGGTTATGGAACAGCTCAACAGTTGATGACTTTAAGACATCATGTTTGGGATTATGCACCAGATTTAGTAATATTAGTTTTTTATGCTGGTAATGACCTCCGCAATAATTATCGCGCTTTAGAACACGATCATCTCAGACCTTATTTTGTCTATAAAAATGGTCAACTTGTTGAAGATATGTCATTCCGCGATTTAAAATTTTGGGAGAGAGATCGTTATAACTTTTCTATAGTAGATTTTTTGCCATTTTGGTCTGTGCAAAATTATCGGATTTTACAACTAATTAGAAAGGTGGATATTGATGCTAAACGCCGTCAGTTTGAAAAAGATTATAGTGAAATTAATCTAGCTTTTTACAAGGAACCACAATCAAATTATGATTGGGAAGAAACCTGGAAAGTTACTGAAGGTTTAATTAAACTAATGAGAGATGAAGTATATGATAAAGGGTCAGATTTTATGGTAATAACAGCCAGTGATTCTTATCAAGTTTTACCAGATATTCAAAAGCGTGATGGATTTAGAAAATCTTTGAATGTACCGAATTTATTTTATCCAGATATTCGGTTAAAAAATTTTGGTAAGGAGGAAAATATACCAGTGTATAATTTAGCTGGACCTATTTGGGATGAAGCGAAAAAAACGGGTAAATGTTTGCATGGTTTTGATAATGCGGTTCCTTGTGGAGGTCATTGGAATATAGCAGGTCATAAATTTGTCGGGGAAATAATGGGAAATTATTTGTGTGAACAATATACTACTCGATTAAGCAAAGAAGGTAAAAGGGAAACCCTCTAATATCGTTTCACGGAAGTCAGAAGTCAAAAGTTAGATTTAATAGGCTAAAAATTTTGACAATACAGTAGTTTCAGGCAATTATTTGACACTTAAAGGAATGAAGCTATTTGTGACATCCTTAAAGTGAATTGGTATAAATTTATTTATCTTTTCTTTTGTGGGTTTAATACCCCACCGTCTACAGAATGCTTAAAATTGTTTGGGTTTGAATACCGATGTAATTAGAGCTTCTGCCTTCTGCCTTTCCTACGCAATGCTGGGCAAACAGCACACATCGCCTCCAGAATGTAGGACGCACATCTGACAGTCAATCATTTTTGATTTGTAATTGTTTTAGGATTTTGTAACTGGTCAGTTATTTCCGCCATCCTGCAATAGCTGCCTTCTTCAAGGAATTTGTTAAGGATGCTTTATACCAAAGCACTTTGTTTCTCAAAATAATTCTTTTTTTTGGCTTTTCATAAATTAAAATACTTGCTGGAAAAAAAAATTTTATTGGTAATCGAAAAAAGTTTCAGTAAGTTTAAAAATTAATATAGCATTTTTCTACAGACACGAAGTACTTATGTTTATGGTTTTAGGGAATAGGTAGTAAGAAAGATGGGGAGACAGAATAGGAAACAAACAAAAAATCTTTACCGTTGGCCGTACCAAATCGATCTCCGAATATGCTGTAATTAATAATTAAAAATTATTTTTGGCTCTCTCTTGAAAATGGATGGGATTGGCGAATAGGATTTCTTCTTTAAGTAAGAAGATTTATAGCAGTGGAAGGAAAAGTGAAGACATATCAAAAGCTGAAAACTCAGACAAAGCAATATTTTTCCTTCTGCCTTCTGCCTTCTGCCTTCTGCCTTCTTCCTTCTTCCTTCTTTCTTCTTCCTTCTGCTATAAACCTTAATTATTTGGTAAATAAAAATTCAGCAATGCCATGAAAAATTTTAAATGGATGCAGGGAATCAAAACAGGATTCAGTCTAGTTACGATTAACTTAGTTTTAGGATTTATAGGATTAGAGATTGTATCATTAGGTTTTTATTATTTTCAGGAAAATCGACTATTTTATACGAGAGAAAGTACTATTTCCAAAGTAAGAGAAGACCTGGAAAAAACTGGAACTAGACTGGGTGCAAATTTAGATAATGAATCAATATTAGAGCGAATACATCCGTTTTTTGGCTATGTGCTAAAAGCAGGAAGTTTTACCCATGAAGAGTCGGGAATAAGAATTAATAATTATGGTTTTGTCTCTCAGTACAATTATCCTTTTGTTAAAAGTAATAAGAATCAATTTATTATTGGTATTTTTGGCGGTTCAGTTGCGAATAATTTTGCCGTTGGTCTGAACATTAATCAATCCAGAGGTAATGAAGAATTTATCAATAACTTAAAAAGTATACCTGAGTTAGTAGATAAAGAAATAATCATCCTATGTTTTTCGGGGGGAGGTTATAAACAACCACAGCAATTATTGATTTTAAATTATTTTCTTTCTATCGGCCAAGAATTTGATATGGTCATCAATATAGATGGTTTTAATGAAGTAGCTCTATCTCATCAAAATAATCAAGCAAAAATAGAATTAACTCTACCAAGCATACAACATATTTTACCTTTAACAAGGTTAGCTAGTGATGATTTGTCTGTAATGAAAGCAATTGTTAAAATTAGCGAACTGAAACAGAATTTATCAACTGCTATTAATAAGTTAGAAAGTTGTCAACTAGCTTCGTGCCATAGTTTGAGAAGTTTGCAAGTCAAAGGATTATTAGAAAGCTATCAAAAAGAGATTATTAAATACGATCGACAGATAGCTCGAAATTCTCAAAACCTTGATAGTGACAGTCTAGTACATTTGAAGAAGATGCCTGAAGTATTAGAATATGAGGTAGCTTTTGAGAAGATAGCAGAAAATTGGTATGAATCATCACTAACAATGAATCAGATTTTAGCCGAGAGAAATAAATGGTATTTTCATTTTATTCAACCTAATCAATATTATCCGACTGAAAGAGTTTTTAGCCCGGCAGAAAAAGTTCTAATTATTGAAGGAAATCCTTATTCAATAGGAGTAAAAAAAGGTTACCCAATGTTATTTTCTAAAATTAATAACTTACGAAAAGCCAACGTAAATATATTTAATGGTGTGAATATTTTTGATGAAGAAAAAGAAGTAGTTTATCGAGATGCTTGCTGCCACTATAATTTTGTTGGAGACACAATTTTAGAAAGGTTTGTTGCTAATTCCATCAAAAATGTAATGGAGAATCAAGATAAAAATTAGAGTAATATAACAGTTGAAGGGTAAACATTTCCTGCGAAATGCTGCGCAAACAGCGGTCAGCTATCAGCTTCATTACCTTTAGTTGACAACTAAAACTCGTCGTTCTTGTGCTTCAATTCTCTGGTTGAAAATGTAGTATAGCTTAAGCGAATGCTTGCTTCATTTATTAAAAATATCAGAGCTAACTGTTAATAGGTGAATGCTTACTTTGAAGGAAAGGAAACTGAGATACCAAAAGATTAAAGCTCAGACAACGTTAGATTTTTCCAACTTCAGCCTTCTTCCTTCTGCTGTATTATCTGGCTTAAAATTGAAAGTTAGTTAATATGAAATATCAAAAAGAATACTATGAATAATTTCCCTGCTTAAAAGACTTTACCTAGAAATGTCGATTTGAATAAAAACAGGATTTGACTCTAACTAAATGATATATAGACTATTCCTACTAAACATCCCCAATAATAAAAAATCAAATCAATTATTCCACTCTTATTCATCAATTCTTTCTCCCTGCTCCCTGCTTCCTACTCCCTATGCGTGGAGGAGGTGTCTACTGATATCATGTCCGGTAGCATCGGTCTTGTATAGCAAAGGTAAGGAAGAAGGAAGAAGGAAGAAGGAAGAAGAAAGAGGGAAGAGGAAAGAAGGCTACCCTCGCAAGAAAAAACCATCATTTCCTGTAGATATTCACCCTTGGGTTTACACAAACGATATAAACGGACATGATATGATACCATTTCTCTGTAAACAATAAACTTAATAATTGTTGCTCAGACCTGATTAAGCTGACTATTCTCATCTTTATATTAAATGGAACTTCATAGAGAAATAGAGAAATGGTATGACTCGGTCCTCCTGTAAACAGTCTAATTATTGTTCTGCTGATTAAATCTAAAAGCATTGACATATAAAGACAAGTGCCTTTTTGGGGCCTTTAAAAAGTGCATGGTATCACGTCTAAAACGCTCATGCATGGAGCGTATTTTAGGCACATAGTTGGGCAGAAAAATCACTCTTATACCAATTTCATAAAATATTGCAAAGCGTGACGAAACAGGGAACAGAGAACAGGGAACAGGGAAAGAAAAACATAAATATTAAAGAGGAAAAAAGGTGGAAATTTTAGAATTTATGGAATTTATAATTTTTTCTTTTATGAATAAATCACAAATTAAGATGTAACTGCCTTTTTTGAATTTGGTATTACAATTCTTACTCCTACCTCCTCGCTCATTCCCATTTCTTCTGTCTCCTGTCTCCTACCCCAGCAAAAAGACTTTCCATACGCAAACCCTAAGTATTTGTAGCAAAAATTTTAGTATTTCATATAAGTAGAGAAAATGAAAAAGCGACAAAATTTAGCAGTAAATATAGGAATAACAATAGTTACATTTATATTTGCTGTGATAGTGGGAGAAGTAGGATTAAGAATATTAGGAATTGCACATCCCCCACCACCTAGAACAGATGAAAAATCAGAAAATAAATCTCTATATACTGCTAAAGATCCAAATCGAGGTTGGGCAGGAAATCCTAACGCTACAGCATTTTGGACAGGAGAAGGTATACCTTCAGAATTAAAAATGAATAGTGGAGGGTTTCGTGATTATGAACGTAGTAAAACTCAACCTGAAAATGGATTAAGAATAGCTTTATTAGGAGATTCTTTTACAGAAGCAATTCATGTCAAATTGGAGGATACTTATGGTGCAATTATAGAGCAAAGATTACAACAGTGTCCTGTATTAAAAGACCGGAAAGTTGAGGTAATGAATTTTGGTGTACAGGGTTATGGAACAGCTCAACAGTTGATGACTTTAAGACATCATGTTTGGGATTATGCACCAGATTTAGTAATATTAGCTTTTTATGCTGGTAACGACCTCCGTAATAATTATCGTCCTCTAGACCACGACCATCTCAGACCTTATTTTGTCTATAAAAATGGTCAGTTAGAGTTAGATATGTCATTCCAGACAATGAAACCTTGGTCAAGAGGTCGTTATGTTTTTTCAATGGTTGATATATTACCAATTTGGTTAGTGAGAAATTTTCGGATTTTACAGTTAATTAGAAAAGTTGATATGGATGCTAAACCACGTCAATTTTTAAATGATTATGGCAAAACTATTGTTTCTTTTTATCGAGAACCTGAATCAAATTCTGACTGGGATAAAGCTTGGAAAGTAACGGAAGATTTAATTAGGTTAATGAGGGATGAAGTCTATGAAAAGAATGGAGATTTTATGTTAATGGCAGTTAGTGATTCTCATCAGGTGCATCCCAGTTTGGAACACCGTGAAAAATTTAAAAATTCTCATAATTTGTCAGATTTATATTATCCAGACCGGAGAATAGAAGCGTTTGGCAAACAAGAAAATATTCCGGTTTATATTTTATCTGGACCATTAGTAGATGAAGCGCAAAAAACAGGCAAGTGTTTATATGGATTTGATAATGCAGAACCTTGTGGAGGTCATTGGAATATAGAAGGTCATAAATTTGTGGGGGAAATAATGTCAAATTATTTGTGCGAAATATATGATTTCACAGAAGTTAGGAGTCAGGAGTTAGGATTCAGGAGTCAGTAGGTAGAAAGGAGTTTTTCAGTGACTTTAGAGTTAAAAATAGGTATAATTTGCCACTATTGTTTTGGGTGAAAATTTACCACTAAGTACCTAGACAGAATTAATTGTACATTTTTGATTGCTCTGTCGTAGAGTCATAAAAGGATGCCAAATAAATTTATATACAAATAATTTTGTCTACCTACTTATAGCGTTTCTTAGCCTAATGAGATACACCTATCTTTATTTGTCTTCTGTTTCCTGTTCCTTAAAACCAAGGAATGCGCGTACCTCACGCTTCTTGGAAATTTCTATAGTTGAATTTCATACATCAAATCAGCAACGCCAAAATTAAAATGTATAATACCAAATTGATAAATATTTGCTACAAATAGCGAGGGTCTTTCTTAGAAGTAAACCCACCCCTAACCCCTCCGGTGGAGGGGAAGTCAGGGGTCAGAATGAATGGTTTCAATACCAGTTTTTAGGTCCTAAATTCTCTTTTCTGTCAAAGGGACATTTCCTGTAAAGCCTTTTAATCACACTTACTATTCGTAACATTCTTTTTTCAAAATGGTATAATAATTAAAATTAACCATCAGAGAATTTATTGGATAACTGAAACATTAGTAAGATTATTATTTTATCAACAATAATACTTGATATTTTGACCGAAAATTTTGGTCAATAGCCTCCCCTTTTAAAATGATAAAAAGTGGTTGACGGAATGACTGGTGTTAAATTCAAATGATGCCTGATACCGAAAAAAATATATCTATAAATCAACAGGATAAAGTAATGCTATACTTAGGTAAAATTTCAGTTATTAAGTAATTAAAAATATCTGAATCACTTTTTTGCTAATTTTAGCCAAGTTAATGTTAATTATTCTTGTGTTTGATTCTCCCTATACGGACGTTACATACAACTACTACTCCCCCTCCTGGGAGGGGTTAGGGTGGGTCTCCTACTATGCGAAAATGTAGAAAAGTTTTTGATAAATTCTATAAGACCAAAACTCATAAAGTATGGAACCATTAGATAAGCTTTTAAGATTACAGAATTGCCAAAAAAAATCCTTAACTGAACTGTATCTATCTATAGACTTATCTACTTTCTTTCTTCCTTTTTCCCTCTTCCTTCTTCCTTATCCAAAAAATCTTTAACTGAACTGTATTAATCTATAAATATATCTTCTATAAAATGACTATGAAAAAACTGGGTATGTTCAAAGATTCCAAAGAACTATGGAAAATTATTTTGATTAACATAATTTTGCTATTTATCTTTTTAGAATTAGGTTCTTTGGCTTGGTATTTTATCAGGTATAAGCAATTTTTCTACACGAGAGAAAAGGTGGCAAAAACCAATCAAGAGGAAGAACAAGAAAATCAAGCAGAAAATGAAAATAATAATGCTAATGTCAATACCAATATGATGGGAATAAATTTAGCAGGAATTAGGTTAGAAGATTCTGTAATAGAAAGACTGCATCCTTACTTTGGCTATGTTCAAAAACCAGGACCAGATTTTCGAGAAGGGTTTAAATACAATGCTGCTGGTTTTATTTCTCCTTATGATTATCCCTATCAAAAAAAGAGTGATAATCAATATATAATCGGAGTTTTTGGTGGTTCAGTTGCCTCTAACTATTCAATATATGAAATTCAGAATCAAATTTTGGTCAATAAATTAAAGCAAGTTCCAGAACTTAAAGATAAGGAATTTATTATCTTGTCTTTTGCCACAGGAGGCTATAAACAACCGCAACAATTAATACTATTAAACTACTTTCTCTCCATCGGTCAAGAATTTGATATGCTCATCAATATAGATGGGTTTAATGAGGTAATTTTGGCAAAAGCAAACAATAAAAATAATATTGATATTATGATGCCAAGTACCAATCATGTTGTGCCGTTAACCAACATAGCTAATAATAGTCTCTCGACAAAATCTATTAGAGCAATGTTAAAAATTAACGACAGTAAAGATAAATTGAAAGATGCTTTAGAAACTTTAGATAAGTGTCAAGTAGCTTACTGTTATGCCTTGACATCAATTTATGTACAAAATCTAGCAACGACCTATCGTAAAAATGTCAAAATATTTGATAAAGAAAGAAAAAAAGCAGCTCAACAAGCTGCGGGAGAAACTGAAGCTAGTATCGTTTATTTCTATGCACAATCTCCTCAACTAGAAAAATCAGAATTATATGAGACTATGGCAGAACATTGGAAAAAAGCCTCCATAATGATCAAGCAAATTGCTGCTAATAATAATATTTTATATTTTCATATTCTACAGCCAAATCAATATTACCCTACCAATAGAATTTACAGTGAAGCAGAAAAGAAAATTGCTTTTGATTCTGATACTCCTTTTAAAGAAGCAACAGAATTGGGGTATCCAGTGCTTTTAAGTAAGATAGATGATTTGAAACAAAATGGTGTGAATATTTTCAATGGTGTAAATATTTTAGATAATGCCAAAGAGATAGTTTATATTGATAGTTGCTGTCATTACACGAAAGCTGGAGAAAAGATTTTGTCTGAATATATAGCTAATTCAATCTTTAATACACTTGCTCCAAATCAAAATCAATCGGTAGATAGTAAAAATAAATCAAATAATAGATAAATATAGCAATCCTAACCTTATTTGGGTTGTAATATTTTGATGGCACTTAGGAGTCAGGAGTCAGAATTTACTCATGTTTTCAGTTCAAATTAACTATTAGACCTCTCCAGAAAAGAGGCAATAGGGAACAGGGAACAGGGAGAAGTAATTGATAATTTATGGATAATAATTGATTTTATTTTTGATTTTTGGAGATGTCTATTATCAAAAATTTCACAACCAATGGGCGAATTGCTATATCTACTGAAAAAATTCTTCAGAGAGATACTTATCTATTACTTCAGCAGCTAATCTATTACCAGCAATATTCCAATGAATATCGTTAGGTTTGTAGAGAGGAATTTGAGTCCCCGCAGTCACAAATTCTTCAACAATGTCAAGATAATATATATTATTTTTGACAAGTGCTTGAGATAATAATTTGTTAGGGTGTCGAAAATCAAATTTATTGGGAGTAAAATTATAACTAGCAACTACTTTATCTCTTAATTCTTTGATAACTTGTACTTCATCAGGCATTAAGACTACGACTAAAGTAATATTTCTGCGATCGCAGATTTCTTTGATTTTTAATAAGTCGCCCAAAGCATCATTAAAATGTTCTTGAAATTCAGTTTCTTCAGGATTTTTGAGAAAAATATAACTCCTCTTTTTTGCCTCTTCCAGATGAAAGTCATCCGGTACAGTAGGTAAATCTTCTCGATACTCTATATTATGATGATAAAGATTACCTTCAAACTTACTATTCACCTTAATTAGGAAATCAAAAAATGAGAAAACGTAAGAATCTTGAACTTTAAGTAATCTCCGGTCTTGTTGTGATTTATAGTTATCAGAAAAGTCATTTCCGACGTAAAAAGATAACAATACCATATCAGGATTTAATTCTAATCCTTCATTGACTAATAGGGATAAATAATCTTTCGGCCCAATAGCAATTATACCCATATTAATTAATTCTATTGGCTGCTGACTATCTTGATTAAGTTTTGACTCCAATAGAGTTAGAAAATTATGTTTGTAGGGAATACCTCCATAAGCAAAAGAATCACCTATACCCAAAATTCTGTATGTACCTTCTGCTTTTTGTTTGCTAAATTCTACATCTTTAAATCCCCGAGAATTTAATTGGAAGTCATAATCTGTAGATAATGGTTTCCCACGCCAACGATTATAAGATGAGGGGTCGTAGAACATAAAAGATGGATTAATTTTGTGATAAATTCTGAATGTGACTTCTGTTAAGCCAAAAGTTATTAAAGATATAATTGCTGTTTGACGGAGGATAGAAAAAATTTTTTTCATTATTAAAATTAAATTTTCTAGGATGAATGTTTTGATTGGATTAAGTACAGTTAATCTAGATTAGCGATCGCTAAGATGTTAATATAACACCAGTAAAAAAAATACCTATAAATTAACTTTTTCTAGATAGATAAGCGCGATATGGGAGGTTTGAATTTGGCAATCTGGAAAATTAAATTTGAGTATAAAATTTCCCATTCCCCATTCACTATTGTCTATCCCCTTTTTTGATAAATATGGAATGTTTTGACTGGATTAAATACAATTAATCTAGATTAGCGATCGCTAAAATGTTAATATAACACCAGTTTAAAAATATCTCTCTAAATTAACTTTTTCTATCTATATAGATAAGCGCTATAGGGGAGGTTTAGACTTGGCAATTTGGAAAATTAAATTTGAGTATAATTTTTCTCCATTCTCCATTCCCTATTCCCTATTCCCTGTTACCGAATAATTAAGGTTTAAAGTCTCTCCTTTAAAAGAGAAACAAGCGGTAGTTAGCGCAGCTCCCCGAAGGATGGGATGCTGAGGGAACATAGCCATATCCAATTGACCAAGAGAGAAAAAATTTTCCTTTTATTCAATCCTCTTCCTTTTAGGGAGAGGTAATTATTAATTATCCATTATCAATTATTGAACTGTTCCCTTTTTTTTGATAAATATGCAACGTACTCATTCTAAATTAGTTTTAGGAATAAATTTATGTTTGGCGATAATTCCAGCTATAGTTCTAGGAATTCTTATTCTTAAGTATAGTTTGAATGTACCGATTCAAGACCAATGGCAAATTGCTGCTGTCTTTGAAAAAGTTAATGTAGGAACTTTGTCTTTCAACGATTTAATGGCACAGCATAATGAAAGCAGAAAATTTTTCCCCAGACTAATTTTTATCTCCTTAGCATTTTTGACAAAATGGAATATTAGATATGAAATTTTAGTCATATTTTTACTTGCCTGTATAGTTGCTGTAAATATTTATCTTTTAAACCAATTAACAATTAATGCTTCCCCAATCAAAAGTCTGACCATAGCATTAGTATCTAATATTTTTATTTTTTCTGCAGTGCAATATGAAAATTGGTTATGGGGTATTCAAATAGTTGTTTTTATTCCCATTGTCTGTATTACTACCTCTATATTAATTGCTTATTCTCAACTGAATAATACAGCAAAATTTTTAATTTGTATGTTCTTGGCAACCATCAGCACTTTTTCTTATGCTAATGGTTTATTAGCCTGGGTAATTGTCTTACCAGTTTTAGCTTTAGCCAAACTAAAATCTTGCTCAGATATACGAAAAAATATCAAATTATATATCCTCTGGATAATTGGATTTATAGCAAATATAGCCTTATATTTTTACGATTATCAAAAGCCATTATCTCATCCTAATCCAGTAGAATCTATTCAATATCCAGATCAAATATTTCAATATTTTCTAGCATTTATAGGTACTGCTCTTGGTATAGGTAGCAGTATACAACCTCTCAATAATTCAATTATTCTTGGTTCCATAATTATTACCCTATTTATTTGTTTGTCTTCTTATGTACTATGGCAGATTAAAGACTATCAAATTCGGTCTCAAAGCATTGGTTGGATTATGCTTGGTTCATATACAGTTATTAGTGCCTTAGTTACATCCATTGGTAGAGTTTCATTTGGTATAGAACAAGCACTTTCCTCAAGATATACAACCTTTTCCACTTATCTCATTATCTCCATAATTCATTTAACAATTATTGTGGGAGAGGATTGGATAAAAAAAGAATACTTGTTAATTAATAGAAGCCTATTCTCAAAAATTATTTGCTGGTTTCTCGGCATAATAACTGTTCTGCAAATACATAATTTTACCTACAGTATAGAAAAGATGAAATCATGGCGACAGAATTACTTGAAATATAAAGGATGTTTATTACTCATTAATTTTACTCACGATAACTGCCAAAATTTGATTGATTATTACTACTTTGAATCTCATAGACAACGGGCGCGTTACTTAACAGAAATGGGTTTTTTACACCCTGCTTTAATTAAAACTAATCGCATTCAAGACCTTGTAGATACTAATAATGAGAGAGAAGTAGAAGGTATTTTTGAGAAGCTAGAATTCATTGGTGAGAATAATTTACTAGGGACTGGTTGGGCAATATTTACTGATACGGGTTTACCTGTAGATGCCATTGTTTTAAGTTATGATAATTCTCAAGGTGAATCTATTGTTTCTGCTGTGGCAGATATGACAATGCCAAGACCTTATCTGGTGAAAGAATTTAATAGTCAAAAATACTTTAAGTCAGGATGGCAAAAGGTATTGTCTACTCATAAATTTCCTCAAGGAAATATTAATGTTAAAGCTTGGGCATTAGATACAGATACCGCTAAATTTTATCAAATTCCTGGTACTTATGTAGTTAATAAAAATGGTGAAAATCTTACTGTTTTGTCAGGTAATTAAAGAAGGAAGATGGAGGAAAGAAGAAGGAAGAGGGAAGAAGGAAGAGGGAAGAAGAAAAAATTTATAGATATAAATAAGTTGTAAAGTAAGATGGTAAAAGCTCCTTTTTAGCCAAAAATTAAAATTTTTTAGGGAAGAATGTACACAAAATAACCAGTGCATTTTAATTTTCATAAAAAATAGTTGCAGCTTAGATATAGTAAGATATTTAACGTTCAGAAAATAGAGGATAAATATACAATTAATTTTGCTTAGGTACTTAGTATTTTTTTTCATAATTGCTATAAAACTATCCCTCACAGCTAGATATAGCTAGCAAATAAAAACTTAACATTAAATGACCAAAAAATCAGGTCAATAGCTTCCCCTTTTAAGGAGATAAAAAAAGAGAATTCCGTATTTTCGTAGCCTCCCATTACAGGAGGTGCTGATAACTGATAACTCATAACTGATAACTGAAATGACCTTTTGGTAAAGTCGAAATTAGTCGAGAAGTAACAGGGGAGGTTAGACAGGTAGATATTTATTTTTCTCCGGTCTCAAATCCTCCTAATTCTGGCCTAAATTTAGGAGTATTGGGTAAAATATTATTGAGTGATTCTTTAATTGAACCATTTCAGAATCAAACAACCTTGAATGAAGTTAGTAGTTGTGTGTTGAAGTTATTTTATTTCCAGAGTTAATTGCAGCGATAAGCAAAACGGAATCGAGAATATATTCCAGAATTATATTTGCCTAATTTATATTTTGGGTTGAAAAAAGCGCCGTCTACACGGTGTTTACAATTGGTTGGGTTTTGAGTCCCAATCCATTTTTTTTTCCTTCTTTCTTTCTTCTTCCTTCCTTCTTCCTTCTGCCATAGCAATCTTCCTTATTCAAAAAAATTATCGATATCTCTTACTAAATAATCGAATAAAATATCCGCAGCTAATAAATTTCCAGCACTATTCCAATGAGGTTCCCGAAGTAAGTATAAAGGACGATTTTTTTGTTCTCTTCTAAATCTATCTAACATATCTATATAAGGAATACTATTAGCCTCCAAATATTTCCTCAAAATCTCTTGCTGACAAGTCGTATTATAAGACTCTCGCTTCAAATCATCATATTCCGCAAAAATGTCATTCAACAATTCATCATTAACTTGATATTCATCGGGATAAATTGCCACCACAAACTGAATATTTCGAGACTCTAATAAGGCTTGCATTTCTGAAATACTCTGAAAAATATAGTTAATATTATCGTCTCGCTTGCCCTCAAGTAAATCTCTAATCTTACAGAATTTGAGCCTACTTTTTTCTACCCGCAGAAAAGCTTTTTCAGATAAAATTCCCGGTGACTTTTCCCGTTCAATAATTGGAGCTGATGCTAAATTTAAACTAGCAACTAGAGAACTACTAAACTGGGCAGAATCCTGTTTAGCTCTTTGTAATTCCTGGTAAACTTGATATTTCTGCTGTAAAAACATCAATAATCTAGACTTACCAATAATCGGATAACCAAAAATAATTAATTCATCTTCCTTATCTATATCTATATAGATACCATTGACAATAATTCGTTTTCTTTCTGGGTCAGCATCCCGAAAATCATTACCAACAAAAAAACCTAATACTACTAAATCCGGATTATATTGCAACCCGTATTTTTTCAACATAGCTAACTGCTCCCCAGTATGAGTTCCTGGATAGCCTACATTAATCACATCAACTTGCTGTTTGCCATAATAATTATCAAAATTTTTCTCCAACAAAGCCGTATAATTTCCTTCTTTTCCACCAGCCCAATTAAACGAATCGCTAACCACTAATAATCGAAATTTATTCTGGTCTTTTTGCAAAGGATAATCTCTATCGTTAAAACCAAATTGATTATTACCATTAATATAAGGTCGTACTCTAAATCCTAAATCTGAATCGTACTGATAGAGACCTTTAAATAGATAAGGCTCCAAAACAATCATCACAATTTCTACCAAAAATAGAGGTATAAATATCCAGGTAAATGTTAATAATAAAAATGTATTAAAATTTTTCCAGTTAATCAATTTGAGGAATTTTGATAACATAATAGAGAATAAGGAATAGAGATTGAAGAAGGAAGAAGAAAGAAGGAAGAGGGAAGAAAAAGTGGATGGGGATAGTCTTCGACAAGCCGCTCCGCGTCTACAAACCACAACCAATTGTAAACACCCTGTAGACGGTGGGGTATTAAACCCAAAATCAAAAGATAGGGAATAAAAAATATAGCACTTCGCCCTGGTATAGTTTCCAATTGAAAGAACTAATCAAGAATTTTTTATAGCAGAAGGAAGAAGGAAAAATATTGCGTTGTCTGAGTTTCAAGATGAGCGATCTGTCAAACACCTTTCCTTCGACTGCTATATAATACCAATTACCATGCATTAGTGCTATATTTGGGTAACACTTCAGTTATTAACTAATTAAACTATCCGAATAAACTTTTTGCTAATTTGAGTCAGTTTAATATTAATTATTATTTTTTTTTACTTCTCACCCACTCCCCTACTCCCATACTCCCCTACTCCCCTACTATGTAAAAATGTAGAAAAGTTTTTGAGAAATGGTATAACTCATTTGAGGGGAGGTAAGAAGATAGGGAGAGAAGTAAGGGAGTAGGGGAATAGGGAGCATTTTTCTACTTGCTTGATGCGCGTTCCGCAAGCGAGCCGTCGTCGTCGCAGGGTCGCATCCGCTTTTTCCCCTATTCTATTTCTAAATTTCCTGACTTCACCACCGACTAAGGACGGCAGCCAAAAGCACATACCGCGTGCAAAGATATCATAAGGATTCTATATAATGGCAGTTGGTGCAACCGTAATGGTATTAATTGAAATTGAGAAAAATGACTTCAGCTCCAATTGAAATAGCACCTCAGCACCTCAGCTCTCAAGGCGTATGATGGGGATTTTAATCCACCAGAACACGCACACCACGCGCTTTTTCAAATAAGCATGGGGGACGCCGAACCCGCCGATTTTAGCTGATAGCTGATAGCTGATAGCTGATAGCTTGTTAAAACAGGACTTAAGCATTTTGCCGAAAAAAACACTATATGTA
This sequence comes from Okeania sp. SIO1H4, assembly GCF_010672695.1. Classification (NCBI taxonomy): domain Bacteria; kingdom Bacillati; phylum Cyanobacteriota; class Cyanophyceae; order Oscillatoriales; family Microcoleaceae; genus Okeania; species Okeania sp. SIO1H4. The sequence continues at coordinate 16,228 of NZ_JAAHGB010000056.1, read as the reverse complement.
CCACAATGGTATGGTTTTTATCTACTATATATAGTACCTTTGCGTAATTCTTGTCAAAGAAAGAGGATGTATTTCGGTTTTTTTCCTACTGACAGTTTTTTCCGCTCCTCTACTCCCTCACTCCCCATCTCCCCGTTGTCTCGTAGCAAGATATATCTGAATAGAGTAGAATCATGAATTGTTAAATTTTGCAATCCTGACTCCTGACTTCAGCTTCGCTGACTCTTGACTTCCGGCTTAGAAAATCAAATTAAAAATCTTATGACCAAAAAATAGGGTCAATAGCCAGAAAAAAGTAAACTTCAGTATTTTCTTGCCTCATGCTTTAGGGGTTGGTACTGATAACTGATAACTGATAACTGATAACTGAAATGACACTATCTTCTATTCTTAAACTACTCGGGCGATCGCCCTTAACAACCGAACTCCTAAACAAACTCCAACAACACCAATGCCTACAACTCAACGGCGCTCCGCGTTTACCCAAAGGCTTAGTTGCATCTACCCTGGCCCAACAACAACAGCAAAATTTATTTATCGTTACTGCCACTTTAGAAGAAGCGGGACGGTGGGCGGCACAGTTAGAAGCAATAGGATGGCCGAAAGTTCACTTTTATCCCACCTCAGAAGCATCACCCTACGAACCCTCCCACTCCGAAGAAATGATTTGGGGACAAATGCAAGTATTGGCAGACTTGCTAAGTGAGAATGCGCCAGAAAATGCAACTAACAATGGTAACGATAGCAATAAAGCAAAAATGGCCGTAGTTGCAACAGAGCGATCGCTCCAACCCCACCTACCCACAATCAAACAATTTCAACCCTATTGTCTTACCCTTAACCCAGGCATTACCAGCAACTCCAAAACCTTCAGCACGACAGGGAGATCGGCCACAGATACACAGATAAATCATTCTCAGTCTGATGGTTTAGAGTGTATATCTTTAGATGAAAAACTTGCCCAGATGGGATATGAAAGAGTACCCCTAGTAGAAACCGAGGGTCAGTGGAGTCGCCGAGGGGATATTATAGATATATTTCCCGTAGCATCAGAATTACCAGTGCGCCTAGAATGGTTTGGCGACGAACTCGAAAAAATTCGGGAATTTGACCCTTCTACTCAACGCTCCCTCGACAAAATTGCCAAAATAGTAGTCACTCCCACAAACTTTAGTCAGTGGGGGTGGGGAAACTTAGAGTCAATGACCGACTCAAAATTTGTCTCCCTTTTAGACTATTTGCCAGAAAATACCCTAGTCGCCATAGACGAAGCTGACCAATGTGCTGCTCATGGCGATCGCTGGTTTGAACTGGTAGAAGAAAACTGGCAACAACTCAACGCTGACCAAACATCCCAACCATTACCAAAAATTCACCGCACTTTTGCCGACTCTCTCGCAGAAGTAGAATTATTTCCCAGACTATATTTATCCGAACTTGCCAAAGAAAGCAATAGCAGTATTACCAGCTCAGTCGAATATACCCTCAACCTCGCCAGTCGTCCCTTACCAGTCATGCCACACCAATACGCAAAACTGGCAGAAAACCTGCGCCAGGAAAGGGAACGGAAATTTTCCGTATTTCTCATTTCTGCTCAACCATCGCGGTCCGTATCCCTACTCCAGGAACACGACTGTCCCGCTCAGTTTATCCCCAACCCCCGGGACTACCCCGCCATTGATAGACTGCAAACCCAACACACCCCCGTTGCCATCAAATATAGTGGGTTAGCAGAATTAGAAGGATTTGTTTTACCCACATTCCGGTTAGTTTTGATTAGCGACCGAGAATTTTACGGACAACACACCCTCGCCACTCCCACCTATATTCGCAAACGTCGTCAAGCAGCTTCCAAACAAGTAGACCCCAATAAACTGCGTCCCGGAGATTATGTAGTTCACCGTCAACATGGTATCGGCAAGTTTGTCAAATTAGAAAGTCTGACTCTGAATAATGAAACTCGCGACTATCTGGCAATTCAATATGCTGACGGTTTGCTCAGAGTTGCCGCTGACCAACTCAGTTCTCTGTCGCGACTGAGAAGTACAGATAAGAAAAAACCGCAGCTCAATAAACTGACGGGTAAAACTTGGGAAAGCACCAAAAATAAAGTCCGCAAGTCAATCAAAAAATTAGCCGTTGACCTGCTGAAACTTTATGCTCAACGCGCCAAACAAACAGGTTATAGTTTTCCTGCTGACTCCCCATGGCAAGAAGAAATGGAAGATTCGTTTCCCTATCAACCTACTCCCGACCAGTTGAAAGCAACTCAAGATGTGAAACGGGATATGGAAAGTGAGCGAGCAATGGATCGCCTGGTTTGTGGTGATGTGGGTTTTGGTAAAACAGAAGTTGCTATTCGGGCAATTTTTAAAGCAGTCACTGCCAACAAACAAGTAGCATTTCTCGCCCCGACTACAGTTTTAACTCAGCAACATTATCATACTCTCAAAGAACGTTTTGCACCTTATCCCATAGAAATAGGTTTACTCAACCGCTTCCGTACTACTAATGAAAAGAAAGAAATTCAGCGGAGGTTGGCGACTGGGGAGTTGGATATTATTGTTGGCACCCATTCTATTTTAAGCAAAACGATTAACTTTCGGGAGTTGGGGTTGTTGGTGGTGGATGAGGAACAACGGTTTGGTGTTAACCAGAAGGAAAAAATTAAGGCGCTCAAAGCTCAGGTAGATGTGTTGACATTGACTGCAACGCCAATTCCCCGGACTTTATATATGGCGCTTTCGGGAATTAGGGAAATGAGTTTAATTGCGACTCCACCCCCATTGCGTCGTCCGATAAAAACTCATCTTGCACCCTACGATCTGGAAACTGCTCGCACTGCAATTCGCCAAGAGTTGAATAGAGGAGGGCAAGTTTTTTATGTTGTACCGCGCATTGAGGGTATTGAAGAGTTGGCGGGAAAATTACGAGAAATGATTCCCGGAGCTAGAATTAATATCGGTCACGGTCAGATGGATGCTAATGAATTGGAGTCAATAATGCTCACGTTTAGTGCTGGCGAAGCTGATATTTTGGTTTGTACCACAATTATTGAGTCTGGTTTGGATATTCCTCGGGTCAACACGATATTAATAGAGGATGCTCAAAAGTTTGGTTTGTCTCAGTTGTATCAGTTGCGGGGAAGGGTTGGTCGTGCGGGGGTGCAAGCTCATGCGTGGTTATTTTATCCTACTACTGCTTCCGGTGGGGTAGCACTGACAGATGATGCCCAAAAACGGTTGCGCGCAATTCAGGAGTTTACCCAGTTGGGTTCTGGATATCAGTTGGCAATGCGAGATTTAGAGATTCGGGGAGCGGGAGATATTTTAGGTGCAGAGCAGTCTGGTCAGGTGAATACCATTGGGTTCGATCTGTATACGGAGATGTTGCAAGAAGCAATTAGTGAGGTTAAAGGTCAGGAAATTCCCCAGGTGGATGATACGCAAATTGACTTGAGTTTGACTGCGTTCATTCCCGCAGACTATATTCTAGATTTAGATCAAAAAATGAGTGCATATCGGTTAGTTGCTGCTGCTAATAGTCGGGAAGAGTTGAGTCAAATAGAAATTGATTGGAGCGATCGCTACGGTACTATTCCGAAAGCTGCTTTACAGTTATTAAGGATGATGGAATTAAAACAAATTGCCAAAAAATTAGGCTTTTCTCGGATTAAATTAGAAGGGAAACAACACGTTGTTTTAGAAACACCAATGGAGGAAGCAGCTTGGAATTTATTAAAGGAGAAATTACCAGGTCATTTAAAGTCTCGTTTTGTGTTTAGTAAGGGTAAAGTAACAGTTCGTGGTTTAGGTGTTTTAAGTGCTGATAAACAGTTAGAAAATTTAATAGAATGGTTGATTAAAATGGAAGGTGCTTTGCCAGAAACTCAATTAAATTTTCAGTATTTATAAAAAGTGTTTTGACTATGATTGGGAGGGGTGTTATTAACTTATTTTGTGACTAAAAAAATCAATAACAATTTGACAACTGTTTGCTACAAATACCTAGGCTATTTATTAGTAGTCAGGTAGGGAAGCCGCCACATTGGCAACCTACAGAATGAATAGTTTTCATACCATTTTTTAGGCTGTAATATCATGTGCCCCCTTCGGGGAGCTACGCTTACAGTAAAACAGTTATAATTAGGGCTTGCTGATTAAATCTAAAAGCATTGACATATAAAGACTAAAGAATTTTTGGAGTCGAAAAAAGTGCAAATTTTTCACCTCTTTATGCTCAAAAAGGAGCGTATTTTAGGCGCATAGTTGGGCCGAAAAATCATTCTTACAAAACTTAGCTCCTACCTCCTATAAATTCCAATTTCTCCTGTCTCCTGTCTCCTGTCTCCTGTCTCCTGTCTCCTACCCCTACCACTCATACTTTTTCAGTAAACCCTAATTATGCTCGTAGTTGTGCTCTAGCCCTAACATAAGTATTTATACTACATCCGGTTTAGTAATAGGATATTCAAAAAAGTTGAAGTTTTTGCTATAGATCGGATTTGGGAATAGGGTAAGTACCTCTTCATCAGCGGATTTAGTATTAAAAGGGCTAAATCCCAACTACAAACAAAAATTTTATTATAACTAATTATGCGTTAGCGTAGCTCCCCTGGAAGGCAGTAGGGTAGCTTCCCCGGAGCAGATACATAATATAATTTATCTTTTTAGTTAAAGGGACATCTCCTGTAGATTCTTTTAATTACCCTTACTATTAATATAGCGTTTCTCAAGTTGAGGTACAGTTGTTTTTCTTCTTTAACGATTTAGAACAAACTATTTTCGGTATGGTTTCTAACGGTAAACTTTGGGAATTTGGTAAATTGAAAGGAGATGTTTTTACCTGGAATATTATCAGTTATACTCTGGGAGACTTGGAGAGATTATTTGCAGTTATAAATTATGTGTTTTAGCAGTGTTTGTTAGAATTAGAGAATAATTAAAACAGAGTATTAAATCATGCCATTCAGTAATTACAAAAATATTGCAGCAGTCGCCAAAGAATATCAAATCAAATATATTTCTGCAAATTTTATCAATGAACTGGAATTTCCAGTGCCTCAAAATTTTAGAGAAGAATTAGAATTTCTACTTTCTCATGGAACCATATACGGTTCAGAATATGCTATTTGCGAAAATTTAATTTATCCTCTTTTGAAAGAAGTCTGGAAATCTTATTATGAGAAACTGACGCTTTGGAGCCACGAAACTTTAATTTATGATGAAAAACTTTCAGGACAACCAGATTATATTGTGACTAAACTCAATCCTCTAGGCAGAATGATTTTTGACAAACCCTATTTTTTAGTAGTTGAAGCCAAGCAAGATAAATTTGAAGAAGGATGGGGTCAATGTTTAGCAGAATTATTAGCAGTACAGAAAATTAACAACGATTTAGAACAAACTATTTTTGGTATTGTTTCTAATGGTAAATTTTGGGAATTTGGTAAATTAAAAGGAGATATTTTTACTAGGAATACTATTAGTTATAGTATTGGAGATTTGGAGAAATTATTTGCTGTTGTAAATTATGTATTTCAGCAAAGCTTGTTACAGTTGGATAATAATTAAAATAGTCTCTTAATCTAATATTTAGTAGTAAAATAACACTTGGAAATAACCAAAATTGGGATTAAAAATTCCTGAAAAAAAGTTATTTTTTATAATTGAAATATCAAAAACATACCGCTGTATCTCAGATGAAGCAATTCGAGATTTAGAATAAATTTGCGATTATATTCCTGTAAACAATTCTAATACCAATTTGATAAATATTTGCTACAAATAACTAGGTTATTTCTGAGGAGTAAACCCACTCCTAACCATTCCCAGGAGAGGAAGTCACCGAGTCATAATGAATAGCTTTGCATAAATTATCAATTATTTCTTCCTGTTCCCTGTTCCCTGTTTCTTGTTCCCTGTTCCCTCTTTTCTGGAGATGTCTAGTTATAGATAGGTTAACTGTTTAGGAATCAGGAGTCAGTCCTCAGGAGTCAGGAGAAGAAAGAATTAGAAAGATGAGCTTAGTTATGGCGATTGGAGAATTTTTTATGTCCAATTAAACGGATTTGAGATAATATCATATCCGTTTGAATACTTATACTTTCAAAATCTAATTACTCAACCGGATATGATATAATTAACTAACTTGCCACAAACGAACGACACCGTAGCGACCACTAGATGCTAAAAAGTTGCCATTTGGAGAAAACGCAATACTGTTAACAATATTAGTATGTCCAAATAAAGTTTTTAGGGATTTACCAGTAGTAACATCCCATAAACGGATAGTTTGGTCGTCACTTCCAGATGCCAATATTTTGCCATCAGCAGAAAAAGCAACTCGATTAATTATACTCTGATGCCCTATTAACAGTCTGCTCATTTTTCCAGTGGTAATATCCCACAACCGTATAGTTTTCTCTCCACCAGCAGATGCTAATAATTTACCATCTGGGGAAAAGGCAACTGTTTTAACATACATTGTATGTCCTGAGAAAACTTTCAGGGGTTTACCGTTGCTAGTATGCCATAACCGGACTGTTTTATCTGCACTTCCAGATGCCAACATTTTACCATCAGCAGAAAAAGCAACACTCCAGACTAAATCTTCATGGCCTGCGAGCAGTGCTAACTTCCTACCAGTAAGTACATCCCATAATATTAATGTTTCTTCCCGACTACCAGATGCTAATAACTTGCTACTGGCAGAAAAAGCTACACTTTTAACTACATCTGTATGTCCTGTCAAAACTCGTATTTGTTTTCCAGTAATAGCATTCCACAAACGCACGCTAGTATCATCACTAGCAGATGCTAATAACTTACCATCTGGAGAAAAAGCCAAACTACCGATTAAACTTTCATGTCCTTTGAGAATGCGTAATTGTTCCCCAGAAGTAGTATTCCATAAGCGGATGTTTTTATCCCAACTTCCTGATGCTAAGGTTTTGCTGTCGGGAGAGAAAGCAATACTTTCCACTCTATTCATAAACCCTTGAATTAGGTGTACTAATTCTCCAGTGGTAACATTCCACAAGCGCACGGTTTCATCTCCACTACCTGAGATTAATAAACTGCCATCGGGGGAGAAAGCGACACTGTTAACAAAACTTGTATGGCCAGTAATTAGTTGTAACTGTTTTCCTGTAGTCACATCCCATAAACGCAAATTGTTTTCATCTCCTGCGGATACTAATAATTTGCTATCTGGAGAGAAAGCTGCATCATATATTTTACAACTATGACCTTGTAAAACTCGCAGTAGTTGACCAGAAGTAACATCCCATAAGCGTATAGTTTCATCCCAACTGCCCGATGCTAATATTTTGCCATCTGGGGAGAAAGCAACCATTGTCACCCGACCTTGATGCCCTGACAACAGTCGTATTTGTTTGCCAGTGGCAACATTCCATAAGCGTATAGTTTCATCCCAACTGCCCGATGCTAATATTTTGCCATCTGGGGAAAAAGCAACTGTTTCGACTCGTTTAATATTTTCTTGGAGAACTTGTATTTGTTTGCCAGAAGCAACATCCCATAAGCGTATAGTTTCATCCCAACTGCCCGATGCTAATATTTTGCCATCTGGAGAGAAGGCAACGTTATTAACTGGGGAAATATGTCCTTTTAATTCTGCTAATAATTGACCTGTGCGTAAATTCCATAAATAGATATTTGGATCTGCTCCTATAGCTAGCAAGTTATGATGAGAATTAATCGCACCACACCTAGCAGGACAGTCGATTTCCCATAATATATTGTCACTCAAACCTATGTGAAATAAGGTAGCACCACCAGCACTACAGACAAGAATTAAATTATTTTTTAAAGGAATTATATCTGTGATAAATCCACGTCCTAAACGTTTTTTCATCCCTTGATTAACTAATTCTGGTAAAGCAACGGAGCGAGGATATTGTAATAATTCTTCTTTTTGTTTTTCTGTGGCTTTTTCCCAGAGTAAATTGTGTGCTGTCCATTGCACTATTCCTGTTTCTGTTTGAATAATTTGGGCAACAAGTTTGATGCCTTCTTTACCAAATTTAAGTGCTTCTCTAACAGCAGCTATTCTTTGTTCTTGGGAGTTATTATTGGTAAGTTTAGTTTTGAGATGCTGCAATTTTTTCAGAGTTTCTGTATCTTGTGGGTTAAAAGATTTATTTTGTAGGTTATTATTCATTGTTTATAGCTGATTTACTTAATACCATTGTATTTAATTTTATTGAAGAAGGAAGAAGTAAGAAGGAACAAGGAACAAGGAACAAGGAAAGAGAATCACAAAGATTTAGTAGTTATGACGATTGGAGAATTCTTTGACAGCAGATTCCAGCAAGCGTGAGGTACACCCCGATGCGGGCAAGATGCCCGCACTATAAACATTTAATTATCGGTACTTTGATATTTTTTATAGCGAAAATGCCTTCAAAGCTAGCAGGGGTAAGGGAAATACGTTGCTCTGGCTAAAAATGCCTCTTTGCGTAGCATTCCGCAGGAAAACCTAGATATATCAGGAAAAAGGTTGGTTAAATGTAAAACCTAGACTATATAAGGGTTTGATGCTGTTCTTAACATATTTTTTCTCAAAGTACCATTATTAATCATAACTTACGCAGAACCGCCATATCTAGTAAGGGCGATTTCCTACGGAATGCTCCGCAAACGCGAATCGCCCCTACAGATGGTGTATGACCTAATATAGCAATGTGCGCTGGCATATTTACAAATTGCAGGAGGTGTTCAATAGCTAAAAGTCTTATATTATCAGCTTTTTATTCCCCCAAATGAGCTGTTCCCTATTGCCTGTTCCCTGCGCGCAGCGCTATATTTTGCGTAAGTCCTGTTAATATCTGTGGTAAGCATTTCCTGCGGAATGCTGTGCAAAATGAGGCTAACTGATAGCTGACTGCTGATAGCTGACTGCTGATTGCTTACGTTTATTGTTGAAATTTTTCTGGTGAATAAGTTCGCCCTTTCCAATCACTACCTCGCCCTCGCCAGTGTCGCCAAGCTGAATCTATGGTAATTAATGTATAGATAAAAGCAACAGTTGGTAAACTCATGGCATAGATTGGTGAAAGTTGATAAAATCTGACAATAGGTAAGTAAGCTAAAAACATTAATATTCTTGCCAATAAAGCGATCGCTACTATTTCCCACCAACTAAAAATTACTCCTAAAATTATTCCTAATGAGGGAACTAAATAAATTAATTTCATCCCTATGACTGTTACTACTAATAGCAGCGGTGAATAATTTAGCTGAGTAAAAGCAGTACGAGCAACCATACTCCAAATACTAAATAAATCTGGATAGGAACGTCTACTTTTGGTGTCTGAAGTTAGTCCTAAGCAAATCTTTTTATTGGTTGATTTTTGTTTAACTGTTTTAGCTAAAGAACAATCATCTATTAAAGCATTTTTAATAACTTCTATTCCGCCAATTTCATCTAAAACTTGGTGACGAATTAATATACAACCTCCAGCAGCAGCAGCAGTAGAACTTTGCGGATTATTTACCCATCTAAATGGATATAATTTTTGGAAAAAAAATACAAATGCTGGAATCATTAATTCTTCTGCTAAAGTTTGGCATTGCAGCTTCACCATTAAAGAAGCTAAGGCTAAATTTTCCTGTTCTGCTTTAATAATAAGTTGGCGAATATTTGTGGAGCTATGTTCAATATCTGCATCAGTAAAAAGAAAATAATCTGGGGCTGGGGTTTGTTTTTTTGCATAATTAATTCCTTGATTAATTGCCCATAGTTTTCCACTCCAACCACTAGGTAATTTTCCTGCTGAAATTACTTCTAGCTTAGTAAAACTATCATTTTGTTGAGCTATTAGTTTCGCAACATTAGCTGTGTTATCTTTGCTATTGTCGTCCACCAATATAATCTTGAAATTCCCTAGATAGTCTTGATTTAATAAGGATTTTAGTGTCAATCTCAATAATTTTGCTTCATTTCTAGCAGGAATTATCACAGAAATTGACGGCCAATATTGAATTTTTCTAATTTCTGTTTCTGATATTGGTAATAATCGTTGATCTGCCAACCAAAATTTGCCTCTAAAAATTAATAAATATATCCATATTATTAGATTTAAAATTATCGTTATCAATAATATTTGCTGCATAAATTAACCCTGAAGTCTAAATTTAAGAATATTTAAAGTCAAGCTATAGGTGTTAAGTCTTGGATTTTAAGTGAATGATATCATCTCCGCTTAATTAGTGGTTAAAAAACTTTTCCCTGCCCTATTATTATTTACATTATTTATCTCTTTTCACTGATTTATAATTATTCAACTAAGCATGATACTATATCATGCCCGAAGGCAATCGTTTGTGTAAACCCAAGGGTGAATATCTACAGGAAATTTAGGTTTTTTTCTTGCTCAATAGCCTTCTTCCCTCTTCCTTCTTCCTTACCTTCGCGCTTACAATACCGATGCTACCGGACATGATATAACCTACGATCTAATACCATTTTAATAAACAGGTGAAAAACTTAGGTTACCCTTTGGTTAGAGGTCAGAAGTGATTGGGTAATTGTCATACTCTTCCATAACTTTAATCAAGAAGTTGCACATAATAAACTTAAGCATTGCCTTGCTTTGAGAAACTCTATTTATATGCAGATTCATCAAGATTTGGTATTAGGTAAAATCTTGTTACCTACAACCTAAAACCTAAAACCTAAAACCTACCACCTTCTATAAGATTTTGCATTAGGTAAAATGTCGTTACCTACAACCTAAAACCTAAAACCTACCACCTACCATCTTCTTCTTCCTAGAGATTAATAATTTCTACCTCCTCTAAATTATCAGCAGGTGTAAATCCAAATACACGGGAGTAAAAATAAAATTCCCCATCTAAAGCTCGTTTAATATTCTCTGAACGACGAAACCCATGTTGTTCTTCTGGAAAGGCAACATAAGCCACTGGTAATCCTTTTTGCTTTAAAGCTTCTAACATTATTTCTGCTTGATTTGGTGGCACAATTTTATCTTCTAAACCTTGGAAAAAAATTACAGGACAAGACAAAAGCTCAGTAAAATTAATAGGCGATCGCTGTTTGTATAAATCTTTTTTTTCAGGATAAGGACCAATCAATCCATCTAAATAACGAGATTCAAATTTATGAGTATCTGTAGCTAAAGCCTCTAGATTGCTAACTCCATAATAACTAGCACCAGCCTTAAAAACATCCTTAAAAGTTAACGCACATAAAGTAGTATAACCTCCTGCACTACCACCAGAAATAGCCATACGATTACTATCAACTAAACCCCGTTTAGCTAAATATTGAGCGCCATTAACACAATCATCAACATCAACAATTCCCCAGTTATCTTTTAGTCTTTGCTGATACTCTCGTCCATAGCCAGTGCTGCCTCCATAATTAACATCAAGTAGAGCAAAACCACGACTTGTCCAATATTGAATTTTTAAGCTTAAACTACTAGAAGTTGCTGCCGTAGGGCCACCATGACTTTTGACTAAAAGAGGTGGTTTTTCTGATGTTATTTCTGTGTAATCTTGATTAGTTGGTGGGTAAAATAAACCATAAGCAGTATTCCCATTTTCAGTAGGAAATTCTATTGATTGAGGAATAGATAAATAACCTGAATTAATTTCTAAATCTGTAGAACGTTTTAAGATATTAATAGCACCTGTAGATAGATTTATATTGACAATTTCAGTGGGTTTTGTGGGAGAACTTCCCAGAAAATAAACTCGCTCTCCTTTAACTTTTAAAGAACCCATAGAAGTATAGGGTATTTCTATTTGCTGTAGATGTTTTTTCGTAGCATTAAGAGTTGCTAAATGCCAAGTTCCATTTTGAGTAAAAGTGCAAATAATTTTGTTTGCTGCTGTAAAACCATAAGTAGACATTCCAAATACCCATTGTGGCATTCCAAACTCTGCATTTAAAGGATATAATGGTTCTACATTTACCATTTCAGTTCCTGAAACCCGATAAATATTCCACCATTTAGAGCGATCGCTAACAAAATATAAGATACCTTCTGGCGACCATTCCGGTTGAAAAATTGATTCTTGTTTGCCACCTGCAACTAATTGAGCTTCACCTAATAAACCATTTGCATTAATCTTAGCTACCCATAACTCAGTACCATCCCAAGGCATATTAGGATGATTCCAACTTATCCAACAAAGTCTCTTGCCATCAGGACTCAGACGTGGTGAGGCATAAAAATCATTACCCTCGACTAATATCTGAATATCTGCCTTATTTTTGATATTGATGCTAACTATCCTATTTATAGGTTCTCCACCTTGAGTATGATCTTCCTGAATACAAATTAGGCGATCGCGCTGTTTATCCATCACAGCATCAGCATAACGGCAGTTTGCTTCTGGAGTTAAAGGTTGAGGAGCTGCATCTGGAGTCTGGCAGTAGAGACGTTGGTCAGCAAAATTAGAAAAATAAATCCTGCCATCTGTCACCAAAAACGCACCACCTCCGTATTCATGGACTCTGGTGCGGACATTAAAAGGTGGGGGGGTGATGTCAGTTGTCTGTCCATCTGGAGTGTGACGGACAATTACATTCCGTCCACCTTCTGAGGGTCGTCCCTCGATCCAGTAGACATCCTCACCATCAATGGCAAGACTGCTAAGTCCAATTGTCCCTGCCACAATCAAATCAGCAGTGATGGGAGATTTCCAAGAGCCATAAGGTGCTATTTCTTTCATAGTTTAAAATTAATATTATAGATTATAAAGCAATATTTACTATTAATTGTGTCATTGTCAGTCACTAAATCTTAAATATTCAGTTTCATTTAATATAGGACAATATAATTTTGACTTCACTACCGCCATTCAATCTACAATATTAATACAACCCAATAATATAGAATCCGGTTATATAGTATATGTTTATAGTTCTATAAATTACTTCAATTACTTCAATATTCGGCGTTGCACAGTGACAAATGATTTTAGATTTTTGATGAACAGGATTTTGGATTAATCAATTGCTAAAATGATTAATATTAGGTTTTTTACTCAAAGTCTAAACTAATTTTTGGCAATATCATTCCATAATGTGCAAACCCTAATATTCTATCTCCCCATCTCCCCTGCTGGCCTTGGTGAATCAAGCTATGAAACCTAAACTTAGCCAAATATAAAATGCTTTTCAGTTAATAGTTATACAATTTCTCCATGAAGTTGCGCTTAATAAAAGATAACAGCTATTAGTAAAATTCAGGTTTGTGTAAGAATTATTAAGCGCATTATGACAGATAAATGGTATTAGGCAATTGCCATTAAAGCACAATCATAGCCAAAATTACCAACGCCCCAAGGCTATTCTCAAGTCTTTGTTAACTCTATGATTGAATAGTCTAGGGATATTAATGGTGGGTTGGGGAGCAATTAAATACGACCGCAATATTGAGTGCGTTCGCAACACATCCTCTAGTAAACTGAATGGATGCGATCGGCTAAAAAGGAGGAATTTTTGATGTAAATCGATAATGGAAAAAATATTGAACACCTTGCCCCGTCTTACTTGAAAAATATTCAAAATTTCTCCTATAAACTGCGGAATGTGAGGTGAAAAAGTTTTTAGCTGGTGGTGCATTGTAATGATCGTGCATTGTAATTATTTTTTTTATAGCAATGTGCGCTGGCATATTTACAAATGGCAGGAGGTGTCCAATAGCTAAAATCTTATATTATCAGCTTTTTATATCATGTCCGGTTGAATACTTAAACTTTGGAGGAGGTAAGGCAGAAGGCAGGAGGCAGGAGGCAGAAGGAAAGAAAAGGTTAGAAGGGAAAAGGTTTTTTATCACGCTATTATCCGGACATGATATTATTCCCCCAAATGAGCAGTTCCCTATTGCCTGTTCCCTGCGCCCAGCGCTATACCAGACACGGTAGTGGGAGCATCTTGCTCCCTTCGCGGGCAGGATATCCGCATTACCAATTGCTTATTCCTATTTACCATTACGCGAGCAGGACTACCATTTTAATACTGCCAACTTACCCCTACTTCAAATTATGCGAAGTTGTAGACTATTCTCATTTATTAGATGAAAAAGGAATCATTGAGAGTAGTTAAGCGAGATGCTATTTGCCCTGAGGTCGCAGACAAATTTTCTAGAGTAACTAAAAGTTGATCGTTCCAGAAAATAGAAATGTTGTCTCCAACAGGATTGATTGTTAAGTTCTGTTCATCAGTAGTCAGTCCATCAGTTAATACGAGGAAGTCTTGATTGATATCGAAGTCGGTGATGATATCTGCTCCTTGGTTAAGGTTGATTAGGAAGCGATCGCCACCACTACCTCCAGTGAAAGTATCATCACCTTCCCCACCACTCAAGAAGTCATCACCTGCTTCTCCAAGGAGAGAATCATTTCCTGACGATCCAAACAAGCTGTCGTTATCTTCACCACCTAACATTGTGTCATTACCATCTTCACCAAACAATTGATCCTCACCTTGATTGCCAAACATGAGGTCGTCTCCTGTGCCACCAAACAACTCGTCTTGCTGGCCTTGTGTGCCAACTGCTGCTACAAGTTCGGGGTTATCTCCATAGAGAGTATCATTACCTTCACCGCCACAGAGAGTATCATTATCTTGATCGCCAAACATGAGGTCGTCTCCTAGCTGACCATATATTAAGTCATCACCCTTACCACCTCGTGAAGTATCATTGTCTTCACCACTAAGGATAGTATCTGCAGCATAGTTACCACTGAGGAAGTCATTTCCGGCACCACCAGAAATCAAGTCCTTTCCTAATACATCAGGATCAGTAACACTATTGTTGCCACCATAGATTGTGTCATCTCCTTCCTCCCCTAACAAGGTATCGTCTCCTTGGTCGCCAAACATGGAATCATCATCCTTACCACCATAGATGAAATCATCTTGTTTACCACCGTACATGACATCGTTTCCACGACTGCCTTGCATGACATCGTTACCTCGACCGCCATAAACAGAATCTTCTCCTACTTCCTCTTCTGATAAATTTGAACTAGGGTCACCAACAATTTGATCGTCACCATTTTCACCCATGAGTGAATCGTTCCCCTCCTGTCCGAAAAGAGTATCTGAGTCTTTTCCACCACGGACTTCATCGTTACCCTTACCACCCATGAGCAGATCATTGTGACGGTTGCCGTTGAGGGAGTCATTACCCCTTCCACCATTCATAGTATCGCTACCAGTAAAGTCTTTGTCAGTACCACCAGCGGTACCACCCCAAAGAACGTCGTTATCTTTGTCACCTAGAACAAGATCGTTGCCTATATCACCCCAGATTACATCATCTTGCTTACCACCACGAACTATATCGTTTTGTTTTCCTGAGTTAATAAAATCCTTTTGTTCTTTGCCATTAACAAAATCATCTCCACGGTTAGCAAAAATTACGTCTTCACCCTCACCACCATAAATAATATCATCGCTATCACCACCTTCTACTGTGTCATTTCCACCCAAGGCATCAAAAGGTTGTCTGATGTTGCTGATCTTAATCAATTCACTTGCTTCTGTACCGAAGAATAACTCTTCAAATAGATTTGTTTCGTCGATAACTATAGAGGGTAAAATAGGTAAATCTACAAGTTCTATAGTTGGAGGAGGAGGACATGAACGATCTTCATTTATAGGAGTTGGTTCTGGAGTTGGTTCTGGAGTTGGTTCTGGAGTTGGTTCTGGAGTTGGTTCTGGAGTTGGTTCTGGAGTTGGTTCTGGAGTTGGTTCTGGAGTTGGTTCTGGAGTTGGTTCTGGAGTTGGTTCCGGAGGATTAAAAACATCAATAGAAATATTGGCAGGTTCTAAAGGGTTACCATTAGGGTTATTGGCCACATAAGGAATACTCACAACTCCTATAAACCCTGGAGAAGGAGTGAAAGTTACATTACCTTGATCATCTACTTCAAAAGTACCTTGATCATCTACTTCTAAGGTGGTCTGAATTCCTGGAGTCTCTGGGTTGAGGTCAATAGAAGTCAGGTCTATAGGAGTATCGTTATCAGCGATATTCAGAGTTACAGGAGTATCAATAGGAGTTGTGGCACTGTCATCCTCTAGGTCGCCGACAACATCAATAGAAATATTGGCAGGTTCTAAAGGGTTACCATTAGGGTTATTGGCCACATAAGGAATACTCACAACTCCTATAAACCCTGGAGAAGGAGTGAAAGTTACATTACCTTGATCATCTACT
>NZ_JAAHGB010000055.1:0-50035 GCF_010672695.1 Okeania sp. SIO1H4 | reverse complement strand
CCATTCTCTGTCTACAGTCTTTTTAGCAGATGTGATCAACTGTTTTTGAAGTTCAGCATTAGTGGGCTTCTTTTCTTCTGATTTATACTTTTGTTGGCAGCAAGCTAGGCTATCGTTCCAGACGACGTTGGGTTTTATTCTTCAACCCAACTTACACCTACATCCTCATAACTTCTGACTTGCGCGTAGCGCCATATCACCCCTTCATAGATATCGCTGACGATCTTTCTACAGAATACTCTGATTCCATCAAATCTTCCATAACAGCAGTTTCAAATTTAATTGGCCTCAACTGCACCGCACAAGCTTTTAACTCTGGTTGCCCAGACTCAGGACAAACTTGAGGATGAGTCAAAGCATTTGCCTCTGCTTGATTTGCCCATAGTGCCCCCCAGTGCATCGGCACAAATACAGTGCCTGGAGTAATAGCTTTAGTCACTTTTGCTGGAAATCTTGCTGCACCTCGTCGCGATCGCACCTCTACCCAATCATTTTCCTCAATCTCTAACTTCTGAGCATCCTTCGGATGAATTTCTATAAAAGGCATCGGGTGCATTTTTCTAATTTTATCAATGCGTCCTGTGCGTGTTTGAGTATGCCAATGACCATATAAGCGCCCTGTTGTCAACACAAAAGGATAATCAAAATTTGGTGGTTCTGCTAAACCTTGAGAGTAAAATGTAGCAAACCGTGCCCTGCCATCAGAAGTATTAAATCGGAAATCAGTATACAGACGCTCCTGAGATACTCCACTACTATCAGGGCAAGGCCACTGAATCGGACCTTTTTCCCGTAATTGGTCGTAGGTAATATCAGTTTGGTCGCAAGGGCGATCGCGTGTCAACTCAAGAAATTCAGCTCTCACTGCTTCCGAGTCAGCAAAATCAAACTGATTTGTAAATCCTAAACGGCGACCCACCTCTGCAAAAATTTCCCAATCTGCTTTTGCTTCTCCCAGGGGTTCGCGGAATGCAGTACACAAAGTTACCATTCGCTCCGAGTTTGTCATTGTGCCTGTTTTTTCTCCCCACTGAGCAGCAGGTAACAACAGATGAGCATATTCCGCTGTTTCAGTAGGATAATAAGCATCCTGATAAACAGTAAAAGGCGATCGTAACAAAGCTGCCTTAGTCCGCTCTAAATCTGGCATACTCACCGCTGGATTAGTCGCTGCAATCCACAAACAACCTAATTCTTGACGTTCTAAAGCCGTAATCATCTCCCAAGCAGTACGACCAGGAACAGCAGAAATTTGCCCAGGAGTCAATCCCCATAACTTTTCCAAATCAGCCCGATGTTGGGGATTTTTCACCACCCGATAACCAGGCAAAATATGAGCCAATCCTCCTGCTTCCCTACCACCCATAGCATTGGGTTGACCAGTCAGTGAAAACGGTCCTGCACCCGGTTTACCAATATTACCTGTCATCAAATGCAAATTAATCAGAGTACGGACTTTTGCCGTCCCCTCAGAGGACTGATTCATCCCCATTGACCACAAAGATAACACTTGCTTTGACTGACTCCAATAACGAGCTGCCGTTTCCAAATCATCCAAACGAATACCGCAGTGGCGTGCAACTAGATCGGGTGGGGAGTGACGAATCACATCAGTGTATTCAGGAAAACCAGTCGTACATTCATCAATGAATGTAGGATCGATCGCTCCCCAACGCATGAGTAGATGAGCAATACCGTTAAGTAGATCGATATCCGTACCTGGTCGAATAGCCAAATGCAAATCTGCTACTTCTGCTGTTTTAGTACGACGGGGGTCTACCACGATCATTTTCACTTTCCTATTTTTCTTGTGGTAAACCCGCAGACGATTAAATACAATGGGGTGACATTCAGCTGTATTAGTACCGATTAAAAATGCACAGTCTGTTTTTTCTAAATCGTCGTAGCAACAGGGGGGACCGTCAGAACCAAAACTTTGAATATATCCCGATACTGCCGAAGACATACACAGACGAGAGTTAGCGTCAAAGTTATTAGTTCCCAGACATCCTTTGAGCAATTTCTGAGCTACATAATAATCCTCTGTTTGAAACTGACCAGACCCGTACATACAAATTGCATCTGGTCCTTGGGTGAAGCGTACAGTTTGAATCCGATTAATAATCCGATTAAAAGCTTCCTCCCAAGTAACGCGACGGAAGGGTTCATCTAGAGTATCACGCATCATTGGATATTTGAGGCGACTTTTATCCAATGATTCAGCAACAGTGGCACCTTTTACACAAACTTTGCCTTGACTTGAGGGATGAGAGCGATCGCCCCGCACTTGCCAAATGGGATTACCTTTGCTATCTCGATTTGTTGCTTTTCCAGGAATTGCTGGCGGTAATACATCTAAGCCACAGCCAACTCCACAATAAGGGCAAAGAGTTTTGGTAGGTTCCATAGTTTACTTTAAGAATAATTTTATTGGCAGACGAACAAGTTAAATTCAAGCGAATATCATTTACATTTGGATGTTAAATAATTTAATTTTGTATTCCAGCAGAAGTTATTCTGCTGCTAAACTTTCCCTGATTTTTTGCTATTTATAATTAATATAATATAATACTTAATATCAATATTTAAGTTTTATGATTGTGAATTTAATTTTTGTTTATTATTGAAGACTTTATGAAAAATTATCTGTCACATTGGATACGTTTTAATACAGTTTTAAAATCGTAGGTTTTGTCATTGAACAAAGAGTCACAAAACGTTTACCCTACCTAAATTTTTTCATTGATAAATTTTAGTAAAAACCTTTAGTAAAAACCAAAATTTACTAATTCAGGCTGAAATAATATTATATTCAGTTGAATACCGGTACTTTGATATTCTTTACAGCGAAAATGCCTTCAAAGTTAGTAGGGGCAAGGGAAATACGTTGATCTGGCTAAAAATGGCTCAAACCTAGATATATCAGGAAAAAGGTTTTTTCAATGTAAAACCTAGACTATATAAGGGTTTGATGCTGTTATTAACATATTTTTTGCCAAAGTACCGATACTTATACATAATTAGGAATAGGGAGCATTTTATATTATTTGTCCCCTCTGGGCAGGGTCAATTTATTGTCACACTTAGAAAAATTGATGGGGAGATGGGGAGATGGGGACCCACCCCTAACCCCTTCTAGGAGGGGAATTTGGGGATATGGGGAGATTCTTAATATTTGCACAATTAAATGTATTTCATATCCATATAAATATTCTCTGACGAGAATGAATTAATCCTGCCCCCCTCCAGGGGAGCTACGCTAATAGATAATTACTTATAATAAAGTTTTTGTTTGTAGTTGGGCTTGAGCCTGTGCAATACTTAATATGAGAGCTAGAGCAAAACTACGAACTTGATGATAACTGTTCTACCGTAAGCATAGCTCCCCCGAAGGGGGCACATGATATTAACAGAAAATCAGGACAAGAGTAGGAAAAGTAATAAACCTGCCACATTCCCTAATCAGCAGAGCTTAACTGCAACTAAACTAAATGAAATAAGTGGGCATTAGTCTTCAGCAAACATAGGAACAGATTCTAGATTCACTTTCTCTTCATCCTCTTCATCCTTATGGTGCTCGGCAAATGAACCCTCTGGCTCTTTCAAGAAGAAAGCACACAGGAACGCCACAATTATTGACATTACACCAAGAACTTCAAAGAAAATTCGATTACCAACAGCACCTTCAGGCAACAGACTAAAAGTAGTCAGATAAACCACCGCACCTACGTTACCATAAGCACCAACATTACCAGCAATTTGACCTGTAACTCGGCGCTTAATTAAAGGAACTATAGCAAAAGTAGAACCTTCAGCAGCTTGCACAAAGAAAGAACACATCATAGTAAGTAACACAGCAGCAGGTAGCCACCAACCTCCAGTTACACGACCAAATGTGAGATAACCAATTCCCATCCCTGCGGTCAATACCGTCATTGTCAACTTGCGACTACCAAGTTTGTCTGAAATTAAACCACCACCAGGACGAGATGCCAAGTTCATAAAAGCATAGCTAGCTGCTATCATCCCTGCCACAGCTTTATCCAAGCCAAAAGTATTTTCAAAGAAAGCAGGAAGCATAGAAACTACTGCTAACTCAGAACCAAAGTTAACAAAATAAGTAAGTTCTAAAATTGCTACTTGAGAAAACTGATAGCGGTCAGCAGGAGGATAACGCTTATCACCTGCCATCAACTCTTTATTAGCTGCCCAACAGTTATAAGTTTGGAAACCATACAAACCTAAGAGCAATAGCCAGACAATAGAAAGTTGACCTTGAGATAGGAAACCAACTTTACTCAATCGCCAAGCTAGTAAACAAAGAACTCCTGTTAAAGGAAGATTCATCAAAATTAGGAAGATAAAATCTTTCTGGGTTGTAACTTCTAAACCTGTGGCACGCTTAGGCTTTTTATACACCTTACCAGGAGGAGTATCTTGAACATTGAAGAAATAAAACGCACCATAAAGTGCAGCTATAATACCTGTCAGAGCGATCGATAACCGCCAGTTTAATATCTCACCGCCACTAAAAGTTAACACAGCAGCTACAGTAGGAAGGGTAAAAGCAGAAGCAGCAGAACCAAAGTTACCCCAACCACCATAAATACCTTCTGCCAAACCTATTTCTTTAGGGGGAAACCATTCAGCGACCATG
Source organism: Okeania sp. SIO1H4 (assembly GCF_010672695.1). Classification (NCBI taxonomy): domain Bacteria; kingdom Bacillati; phylum Cyanobacteriota; class Cyanophyceae; order Oscillatoriales; family Microcoleaceae; genus Okeania; species Okeania sp. SIO1H4. The sequence goes on along the minus strand of NZ_JAAHGB010000055.1, from coordinate 45,378 downwards.
CGGATACCAATAACGAAACCAGCACCAACAATACTCAGTGCCAAACGACTGATAACTAACTGGCTGAAATTCTGTGCAAGGGCAAAGCCTATACAGGGAATAGCTGCATACATTAGTAGCAGCGAATAGGTAATTCTTGGTCCGTATTTATCTAACAACATCCCGATGATAATTCGGGCAGGTACTGTTAGTGCAACGTTACAGATAGCAATAGTTCTGATTTGAGAAGTTTCTAAACCAAAGTCTGCTTTTAATGATGTTGCTAATGGGGCTAAGTTAAACCAAACAACAAATGATAGAAAAAAAGCAAACCAAGTTAAATGGAGTATACGGTAACGGCCCCGAAAAGACCAAAGTTCTGTTAACATATTTTGTTGAATTACAATTATTAAGGCTATATAAGGTTACAAACAAAGATTAATTTCGCTGACAAGTGTAACTAAAAATAATCTGAGGCAGTTATGAAATTTGTGAATTAAATTAGTACCAGAGTGAGGTGTTAGTTTAAAGCGAACAATTAAATTTTTTTCTGATAACATAGTAGGTTGGCAAAAATTATAATTTATGTATTTTGCAGATTTTTCAGCACTTTAGCATCAAAAAGTTTCTTACTTTCATCGCTATCAGTGTAATTTTTAGTTAGTAGTGAATTATATATAAATTTCTACCTAACACCTACTATGTATTACCTCAAACCAAAGACCTATTTGGTTAACCATTGGTTAACTTGAACTACACCATTGGGAGTTAGTAGCACTAAATATTCTGCTGTTGGTTTGTTCTCATCAATAATACTAGAGTTAGCCAATTTGGCTAGAGGAGTTTCCCCAATGTACTCGGAAGCTGCTTTATTTATATGTTCATACTTGGCAACCATTCCTGCAGAGTTAATTGTGACTCGATAGGCTAAATTTTCAGAAAAAGTTGGATATTGTTTCCAAGCTTGGTCGATCTGGTTGTACAGCATTGAGTTTAATTTCTCAAGAGTATTTGAGTCAGTAATAACTTTTGGTGCTGCTTGAGTTTCTGGAACTGCTGCCATAGTTACTTGAGTTTCTATGGATGAAGTTTCTGCAACAGGTACTGTATTAACTGCTGAGACTGACTCGGTAGTATCAACCGCGGAAGAAACAACAGAAGTTGATGGAGCAATAGTAGGTTTTGATGTGGGTGCGCTGGCTACAATAGTAGGAGTATCAGTAGTGGATGTAACAACTATTGTTTCTTCTGCTTCTTGTTCTTGTTGTTGAGCATATTCTGCGAGAGAACTCTGCCAACTATTGACATAAGAACCAGCAAATAGTGTTAACCCGACTACAGACAGAATTTTCAGACCTAGAGACTTTGCAGTTTCGGATGAATTGTTAGAAGCATTAACTGTAGTAGACATTGTTGAGATTCTCCTTAATTGTTATTGTGCTTTGAGTGTAATAAATAAATTTTGGCTGTGAGACTAAATTTGAGAAACGCTATTTAAGCTTCTCCGGTCTTTATTTGTAAGATTTCTGATAGACTTTTGAAACACCCTTGATTGAAAACTTACTTTGGTTTAGCACCAAAATTTTCAATTAGTAAATTTCGTAAAATAGGTTTGAGGTCTTCACAGGGAATACCTTTTTGAACGCAACTGCCTAGTTTAGCATCTTTGCCAACTGTGCCTCCCATGTACAGGTCAACACTATCAACCATTTTGCCATTTTTGCGCGCTTTAGTACCCATTAAACCAATATCTGCAACCTGTGGCTGTCCACAAGAGTTGGGGCAACCAGTCCAGTGAATGCGTACTGGTTTTGGGATGAACAGTTCAGCCTCAACTTCCTTTGCCACTGCTAGGGCGCGACTTTTGGTTTCAATCATAGCAAAGTTACAAAACTGTGCCCCTGTGCATGAAACTACAGCCCGAGTTAATGGTTGAGGATTAATGGAAAATTTTTCTAGGAGTGGTTCCCCAAGGAATGGTTCTATTCTAGACTCAGGAACATTAGGAATAATAACATTTTGTTCCACAGTCAGCCGAATTTCTCCATTGCCATAAACCTCAGCTAGCCGTGCTAGGTCAAACATATTGTCAGCATACAGCCTACCAACCGGAATGTGCAACCCAATATAATTTAATCCTGGTTGTTTTTGTTTGTAAACCCCGATGTGGTCGCGTTTTTCCCAGATAATTTCGTCTTTTGGAGCTTCTGTCTCTAGAATTTGCCCCATTTGTTGCTGAACTTTTGAGCGGAATTCATCTAAACCCCACTCATCTATCAGCCACATTAGCCTTGATTTTTGGCGATTTCCTCGGGAGCCATTATCGCGAAATACTTCTAGAATAGCTCGACAGATGGCAACAACTTGATTTGGTTCTACCCAAGCATTAAGGGGTATAGCTGCTGCACAACGTTTGGCCGAGAAAAAGCCACCAACTAGAACATTAAAGCCAAATTTATCGTTTTTGTAGGCAGGAACAAAAGCAATATCATTTATTTCCGCATGGACAGAATTATCACGGCATCCGGCGATCGCTATATTGAATTTCCGTGGTAAATTGGTAAATTCTGGGTTGCCTTTGCTGTTGCCAGTAATCATGTCTTGGACTTGCTGAACTAACTCGCGGGTATCGTAGAGTTCATCAGCATCTATTCCGGCCACTGGGGAACCTGTGATGTTGCGTACATTATCCATGCCTGATTGAACGGTGGTTAAACCTACTTGTTCAAATCGATGGAAGATGTCTGGGATATCTTCTATCCTAATTCCCCGCAGTTGCAAGTTTTGTCTGGTGGTGATGTCGGCGCTGCCGTCTTCGCCGTACCGTTGGACTATTTCTGCCAAGACTCCCATTTGTTGACTGGTGATGAATCCATTTGGCATCCGCATCCGCAACATAAATTTGCCTGGAGTTACTGGTCGGAAGAATACACCTAACCATTTTAGTCTGTGGTCGCGGTCAGTTTTATCTATTGCTTCCCAGCCAATATTGGCAAATTTTTCTAGTTCTGTTTTCACTGCCAGACCATCTTTTTCTGCTTTAAATTTCTCAAATTTATTTAGTTTTTGTTGGCGTTCTACTGTGCCAGTCATCTATAACTATCCTCATTGGTAGGCAATCTCATAAATTTTCGGAAAATTAACTGTAAGATGCTTGAATTGACCCAATTACTGATTTTTTTGAGCCGACAACTAGAAAATCAAAATGTTTAAAATTTCTGCATCTGTTGTCACCATCTCATGTCAAATTTTTATTAATTTGTTGCTGACTAATGTAAATGAGTTTCAATTAAATATTCGTATTATTTGTTACAAAATATATACTTTTATGAATTTTATGTATTATTTAAATGCATTTATTGCATTTTAGCTGAAAAAGAGATATAGGGATAAAGCCTACTAACTGTTCCATGTTTTTTGTGCTGTAATTCAAGGATGTGGGTCAGCTTAGAAATCTAGAAACTACAAGTCAGTCGTCATTATTAATCAGACAAACAGCGAAATAGCCAAATTGTAAATATACAGAACTTTTTAGGGTGCTCAAGCGCACTTTAATAACAGTGGAAGGAAAGAGCGCGGACATAAAATATCTTTACCCCCAATATCTCCTGGTTGCAACAGATTGCAAGAAAAAGAACAACGCTTCCGTCTAGCTTTTGACGATGCACCTATTGGTATGGATCTGGTATCACTAGATGGAAATTTTTTCGAGGTTAACCATGCTTTGTGCGAAATGATAGGTTACAGTGAAGCTGAATTGATCCAGTTAACTTTCCAAAAAATTACTTATCCTGACGATCTAGCTGTTGACCTTGCCTTTGTGCAGGAACTCTTAGAAGGAAAAAAAAGCAAATATAATATGGAGAAGCGCTATATTAGCAACGAAGGTCATATTGTCTGGATAATTTTGAGTGTTTCTCTAGCAAAAGATCCATCAGACGAACCTCTGTATTTTATTGCTAAAATTCAAAATATTACTCCCCGCAAGCAAAATGAAGCTCAACAGCAAAGACTAATTACTCAGCTAAAAATCAGTAACCAAGAACTAGAAGATTTTCCTTATGTAGCTTCCCACGACTTGCAGGAACCACTACGGAAAATTCAGACCTTTGGCGATCGCCTCAAAGCTAAATATGGGGAAGTGTTGGATGAAAAAGGGCTAGACTATCTATAAAGAATGCAGAGTTCTGCCAACAGGATGCAAATTCTAATTAGGGATTTATTAGACTTCTCACGCATTACGACCAAAGGGCAACCCTATGTACCTGTAACCCTTTCTCAAATATTAGAAGAAGTGTAACTGCCTAGCTAGTAGTAATAGAGGTGAGAAAAAAAGATACATCACCAAGTAAGGCCCTAGTAATAACTTCCAACAAATTCAAACTATGGTTAGAAGCAGTAGAAAGAAAAGAACCGATATTGGCAAATGAAACCGCAAAATCAAAGGAGCGAAAGCCACCTGAATTTTTCTGCTTACACTTGATCATAGGCAAATCACGCTCTGCTTGATGATTGGTAAAGGGAACATCCGGTTCTGTCAGAAACCGTAAAACATCACCCTGAAAATTAGAAAGACGCAACAATTAAGTTATCACCAACACCTCGTTTCACCCGTCCTCGATTACCTTTGCTAGTCAGGGGTGATTCAGAGCAATGAAAACTCAGCCCTCGTTTGATGATTTGCTCATACAATTGAGTCAGACGAGAAACTATATTTTTAGGAATACCCTTGGGATAGCGATGTTTGTAATTACAAGCTAAACGTAACAACTTGTTGATTGACTTAGCCCAAGATTCTTGCTCTATTTCTTCTAGAGCTTTGAGTTATCGAAGATGATAGCCATTATACAAAGCGTGATTAACATCTTGGAGTTGATCATACGGCTTCCAGTGGTCATGGACTACTACACCTTTGATATCAGCCAATATTTCTATGTCTTTACGTTTACCACCAACTCGATACCAGGTTTCTGTTTCAGTTGAAACCACGTGTAACCAATTGGTTTTTCCTCCAATCCTGAATCCCGTCTCGTCTAGATGTTTAACTGATGCTGCTTTGAGTTGGGATGCAATCTCACTGACTACAGGTTCTATGATTTTGGCAAGTGTTTTTGTTGTCTTGGCTATTGTCCCTGGTGTGATTCGACAACCAAACAAATCCCACAGCACTTCACTCAATCTGTCTTCGGGAACAAAATGTTGATGATTTAGATACGCTGCAACTGCTTTAATTCTTACTCCATACTGTACTGGTGCTGTCACAGATTCTGGAAAACTTCCTTGTATCTGTGCCCCACATTCTAGACATTCTTTCACTGCTACTCTGTGTTCTGTGACAATTATTTCTGGCTCTGGTATATCAAATACTTGTCCCTTGATGATTTTTTTGACGGCTACAACCCCCAGTTCACATCCACATCTCTGACATGACCATGGTGTTGGATGTTCTACTATTTCCTTTGGTTCTAATACTTGCTCTAATCTCTGCCCTGGATGACCTTTGTGTCCTGCTGATGGTCGCTTCCCTTTTTCTGTTAAACTTTTTGTCCGTATTTTACTTGACTTTTTGAGTCCATAACTTGATGGTGGCTTTGAACTTGTTTGACTATCTAACCCCAAACGCCTCTCTAGCTCTGCTATCCTTTCGGGCAGTGCCAGATGTTCTTTCTCTAGGCTCTTGATTTTTTGATCTTTTTCTTCTGGACTCATAGTTCAAAAATACCATATTTTTTCCCTCATGTGAATATTCCTTGCTTTCCTACCTGGGCAGTTACGAAGAAGTTATTGAGGACTTAGAGAACCGCATTGAACAAACAAAAGCTCAGGTGGAAATAGAAGAATTACTTACTATTCAGGCCGACTCGATACAAATGCGACAATTTTTCCAAAACTTAATTGGCAATTCACTTAGAATTTAATATACCAGAAAATCACCCCATTGTCAAGGTAGAAGCAATTTTACAGTCGGAAACTAATCAAGTTCAAATTATGGTATCCGACAATGGAATTGGTTTTGAGGAAAAATATTTATACCTTTCCAACGCCTGCATAGCAAGCAAAAATATCAAGGCACTGGTATAGGACTGGCAATATGTCGTAAAATAATAGAAATACACAATGGTAATATTACTGCTCGTAGTATCCCTAATCAAGGAACTACTTTTGTGATTACTTTGCCTATTGAACAAAGTTTAGATAAGCAAAATGAGCATATCTAAGTTGAATAAAACACCAGTACCAATTCTCATGGCTGAAGATGATGAGGACGATCGTCTCTTGGCAATGGAAGCTTTTGAGGAAAGTAAATTACTTAATAAATTATATATTGTTGAGGATGGGGAAGAATTATGAGATTTTTTATATCATCGAGGTGCTTATACAGATATCACAACTTCACCTCAGCCAGGAATAATTTTTTAGACTTATATATGCCAAAATAAAGATGGCAGAGAAGCTCTCAAAGAAATTAAAGCTGACCCTAATTTACGTTTAATTCCTATTGTAGTTTTAACTACTTCTAAAGCAAAAGATATCTATACTTATTATCAATTAGGAATTAGTTCATTTATTGTCAAGCCAGTAACATTTGAGGGATTAATAGCAGTCATTCAAGGTTTGAGTAGATATTGGTTTGAAATTGTTGAACTCCCTGCTCGAAAATATTGAATCTGCTGGAGCAATTTTTCCGCCTAGTATTTCCTGGGAAAATTATATGTATTATAAATTGCTTTATGTTGGCTATAATGACAATTGTCTACCTGAATATAACGATAATTCAGAGTATATAAATTCAAGCAGATTTTTATGCAAAAATACACTATTAATCTTCTCTTAATAGAAGATAATAAAGATGATTTTATTGCCATCGATGACATCTTGTCAAAAGTAGAGTCATCAAACATATCCCTGGATTGGAAAAATACTTATGAAGAGGGATTAGCTGCAATAGAAACAGGAGAATATGACGTTTGTTTGCTTGACTATCGTTTAGGAGAAAAAGACGGGATAGAATTACTCAAAACAGCAATAGAACTTAATTGTCAGACACCAATTATATTCATCACAGGTCAAGGCGATCGAGAATTAGACCTACTGGCGATGAAAATTGGAGCAGCAGATTATTTGAATAAATTAGAAATTCGAGAATATACATTAGAGCGAGTAATTCGTTATACAATTGAAAGAAATAAAAATTTAATTGCCCTCCAAGAAAGTCAAGCAAAACTACAAGAAGCACAAAAAATTCCTCATTTAGGTAACTGGGAATTCAACCTAAAAACACAGAAAATAACTTGGTCTGATGAAGTATTTCGGATTTTTGGTCTGAGTGGGACTCAAAAGTCACTAACTTATGCAGAATTCCTCCAAATGTTCGTTCCCGAAAGTAGAAAGTTGTGGGAGGAAAATATGGCTTTAATATTAGAGAAAACACAAAAATGTGAATGTGAATATGAAATAATTCGCCCGGACGGAACACTGAGATATCTTTATACAAAGACGACTTTAATCACAAATAGTAACTTAGAATCAATCGGCATATTTGGCACAATTCTAGATATTACAAAGCGCCAACTGGCCGAATTAGAAGTCAAAAAAATCAGAAAACAAGAGCATTTATTAAGTCTGGTGATTGACAGAATTCATCAATCTTTAAACTTAGAGGAAATATTAGAAACGACAGTAGAGTCGGTGCGAGAGTTTTTGCAGTGCGACCGGGTACTAATTTACCGTTTCTTACCAAATGGTCATGGTGTGGTAGAAAAAGAATCTTTAGCACCAAATTGTCTTTCACTGTTAGGAATGACAATAGTCGATCCATGTTTTCGCAACAGCAATATTTTAGAACGTTACAAACAAGGATATTTTAGTATTATTCATAATATTAATCAATCGGGGATGCAACAATGTCATATTGATATGCTCAGGGAACTTCAGGTGAAAGCAAATATAGTGCTACCTATCCTAATTACAAACGAAACTAAAAACAAAAATCATACTGACAACTCAGAAATTAATGTCTGGGGATTATTAATAGCTCATCATTGTCGAGAAAATAGACAGTGGGAAATATCGGAAACCGATTTATTAAGACGCTTGGCAGCTCAGACAGCGATCACTATTCAACAAGCTCAACTTTATCAACGCTTAGAAAAACTTAATCAAGAATTAGAAGCAATTGCATATATTGATGATTTAACAGGAGTGTTTAACCGTCGTCATTTTGAGCAAAAATTTAAACAAGAATGGAAAAGGTTGGCGCGAGAACAAGGTCTCATCTCAATTATTATGTTAGATATAGACTACTTTAAACCTTATAACGATACCTACGGCCATCAACAGGGAGATAAATGTTTGCAACAAGTAGCTAAAGCTATTCAAACGACAGTGAAACGCCCTGGAGATTTTGTCGCCCGATATGGTGGAGAAGAGTTTGTAGTTGTGTTGCCAAATACTCCCATGGAAGGAGCACTTAAGGTGGCAGAAAATATCAGAACAGAAATTGAAGCTTTAAAAATTCCTCATCAAGCTTCAGCAACAAGTCAGTGGGTGACAAGTAGCTTAGGAGTTGCAGATACTAATTGCTCAAAAACATCTAATCCAGAGAGATTGCTAAAAGCAGCAGATACAGCTCTCTACAATGCTAAAACTTCTGGCAGAAACCGCATAGGGATTTATTATATATCCATGGAAAGTCTAGAGAAACAACAGCAAGAAATTAATTTAGTTACACAACTACGAGATGCTTTAAGAGAAAACGGTTTTTATCTGTTTTCACAAGCAATTGTCCCATTGCATGAAGGTGTACAAGCAAGACTTTATGAAGTTTTGCTTAGATTTAGATATCCTTCAGGTAAAATTGTTTCACCAGCTACTTTCCTACCAGTAGCGGAGCGCTATCATCTAATGCCAATAATTGACCGTTGGGTCGTAAAAAATCTACTATATTTCATGTCTTTGCATAAAATTGATAATTCACACCGAGATTGTATTTTTACTGTTAATCTTTCTGGTGCTAGCATCAACGATAGCCATTTTTTAGAATTTATCGAACATCAATTTGCCTGTTTTGAAGTGCCTCCCCAAAAAATTTGTTTTGAGATTACTGAGACCATAGCTATTACTAATTTAGATAAAGCAGCAAAATTTATTCAGTCTCTCAAACAAGTTGGTTGTAGTTTTGCTTTAGATGATTTTGGCAAAGGAATGTCTTCTTTTTCTGATCTCACAAACTTGCCAGTAGATTATCTCAAGATTAACGGGATGTTTATTAAGAAGATGGAAAAAGATACTGTCACTCAAGCAATAGTAGAAGGTATTCATCATATTGGCAGGGCAATGAATTTAAAAGTAATAGCTGAATATATAGAAACAGAGTCAATTCTCAACAAAGTCAATAGTTTAGGAATAGATTATGGTCAAGGCTTTTATCTTGACAAACCCAGCGCACTTTTGTTTTCTGTTTAAGAACTATTCAAGAATGATAAAAATTAGTTTTTCAGTTTGGTGTTCAAAGGAATTTATTTATAGAACCCATTTGGAATATTAGCCCGCGGTATGTGCTTTTGGCTGCCGTCCGACCCGAAGACCGAATCAGGTGGAACATTTTTTTAGACCGAATGGCAGCGGATTTGATATAATATCAAATACGTTTAATACCAATTTGATAAATGTTTGCTACAAATAGTTAGCCTATTTCTTAAGAGTCAGGAGTCAGAATGAATTGCTTCAATATACTTAAGGTAAAGTATAACAATAAATACTACTTATTGCAATAATTGTGACACGAACACTTTAACCAGAGCTTGTTGATTAAGTCTAAAACCTTGATATGTAGATGCTTTAGCCTTTTTTCACAACAAAAAGTGCAAGCTTATAGAGGCGAAAAGCTCAAAATGTGAAGATATTCAACAGACAAAGGCGAAAAAAATTCCGATAACTTTTCCTTCTAAATACTCTGTAATTATCATGTATACTGGCTTATAAATTCCGATTGCTAACTTCTTAACACCTGAATCTTGACTTCTACTTTCACCAAAATACTTTTTCAGTAAAGCCTAACTATTGTATTTTATCAAGATTTCTGCTATTGAATTACCAATATAAGCACCTCTTCCAAAAAATAGAAAATTAAAGCATAGTTCTCAGGGGACGAGGGTTTGAAGGATGAAAGTAGTCTTTTAGACTTTAGCTAAATTAGAAAAAAAGTAGTATAAAAATGAGAATAAGGAAAAAATACTATGAGTAAGCAACATTGGTTAGATATAAGTGAATATGTCTGCCTAGCAGGTTCAGTTTTAGGAACCATTGCTTCAGTTACTTCTGGACAGGCAATATACACAGCAGCACCTTTGACTTTGGCCTTGTCTGCAAGTGTAGCTAATAGAAAGCGGCTAGATAAATTGCAACAACAAGAACAAAGAGTGGCGCTTACAGATATTCAGAAAACCTTCTTAGAAGATGTGGATAGAGTTGATAGTCAGACATTTAAGTTGCAAGAAAAACTGAATCTTCAAACTGAGGACCAAGAAAAGAAATTAGAAGTAATAACAGAACAGCTGAATCAAAAATTAGTAGCTGAAAGGGAAACCTTAGAGCAGCAAACTCAGCAACAAAGGCATAAATTACAAGAAGCTATAGAGTCAATACCAACTGAACTACAACAACTCATTCAACGTTTAGAACCATTAGAACGTCAGCAGAAAGAAATAATCAGTCAACGCTTACCTTGGGCAGTTTCAGCCATTGAGGAGTTACAAGATAGAGCTGCTGCCATAGCACCCTTAGAAAGTAAATTTGGTCATATTAGTAGAAATCTGCAAATTTTGAATAATCGTGTTGAGAGTCTGCCTCAACCAGAGTTTTTTGGTAAAATTGAAACAGCTATTACTTCAGTACAAAAGCGACTTGATTTGAATCCTGTCAATTTTCAAGGTGCAGTGCTAACAGATGCAGATTTCAGTGGTATTTATCTCAAAAATGCAAAACTAATAGATGCTAACCTCAGTGGTATTAACTTGGGTGGTGCTTGTTTAAATAATGCCAATCTTACAGATGTTAACCTCAGCAACGCTAATTTAATAGGTGCAGATTTGGCAGTTGCTAATCTAGCCTATGCAAATTTGAATCATGCTGAACTTGGTCAAGTTGATTTGTCTGGTGCTAACCTCAGTGGAGTAGATTTATCCTCAGCTAACCTCAGTGGTGTTAATCTTTCGTCTGCGAATCTCACAGATGCAGATTTAAGTAATGCTAACCTCAGTGGTGCAAACCTAACTCACGCTAACCTCAGTGGAGTTATTCTCAGTGATGCAGATTTAAGTAATGCTAACCTAACTAATGCTAACTTGTCTCATGCAGGGTTAAATAATACTAATCTCAGTCATGCAAATCTTTGTGCTGCACAATTGTGGTGTGCTGATATAAGTGATGCTGACTTAACTGGTACATTCATAGATCAAAACACTAAATTAGACAAAGAAACTCAAGAGAAATTGCAAAGAGCAAGTCATAAAACAAAGAATCAAAATCTTCGTAGTTATGGCACGAAAGTAACTAATATTAATCATAATGGCGTTCATCTGATGGGTCCTAATTTTTTGGAAGGAAAATCAAATGATAGCATTGTTCAACCTTCAATTATTGATACAAAGTGAGTCCTCCGATATCATCTCTCTTTGAATAACCACAATCAGAAATTTAGGGAGTAGGGAACAGGGATAATTCGTGATCAAAAACCTTCTCCCTTTAAATCTTTAAGCGTTGAAATTTTACTATTCCCTATTCCCTTTTCAGAGCTTCCTACTGACCAATGTTAAATTAATTTTGCACAGGTACTTATAATCTTTAGACATCTCCAATAATAAAACATAAAATCAATTATCCCACTCTTACTCATCAATTATTTCTCCCTACTCCCTGCTCCCTACTCCCTACTCCCTCTTTTGGAGGAGATGTCTTTTATATCATGTCCGGTTGAATAGTGATAAATAAATAACTACGGAGCAGTCAGGAGTCAGGAGTCAGGAGTCAGGAGGGAAGAAAGAAGAAGAACAGGAGAAGAAGGAGAGAGTTTTCTTATCACTAATTATCCGGATATGATATTAGATATTAATACTCTGGGGAATTTGAGAAGGCAGCAAATACCTATACTGTGGGCGATTAAAATTGCGCTGCTCAATAGTTGCTTCAACCTGGTTCAGATTTTCCTGAAACTTCTCCAGTAGAGGTTTCACCTTGGAATCAGTAAAATGATTTTTTGAATACTCACCCAGTTTCGTGTAATAGACAGACCCCAGTAAATATGTGAGATTCAGTTGTCCTTGTGCCTGCTCTAGAGGTGGCAGCAGATCCAAATAATCTTGCTCGCTTACTTCACCTTTGAGAATTGAACTAGGCAAATAACCAGCTAATGGAACCGCCGGAGCATAAGACATTATATCTTTCTGGGGAAAATTAACAGCAGCGTGTTGAGCACTAGCAGTAAAAATAATTAACGTCACAGCATTAATCAAATACTCTAGTGTCCTAATACCTCCATCCTCACCAAAATCAGGTACACGAGCACCATCAAAAGCCATAACTTCACCTGCCCAAGCTTGTAGTCGCCGATCTGCCTGAACTTCTTCATCTCTGGAATAATAAAGACTCAGATAATCTGAAACCCATTGATGAATAGCATCCCACAGCAACAGAGCATCATCGCGATAAGGATAAACAGGAAGTAAATTAGAATCGTCAACGCCCCGCTGCTTCAGTTGCTCCGGTAACATAGCTCCATTAAAACCATAACTCTGTAACCCTAACACCGCCAAAACACGAGCGTTATCAATAGTAGATGACAGTAAACTATCAACTCCACCCTTGGGAGCAATTAAAATTCCCTGAGCACCATCGTTAATTGCTAAAGTACCTTCAAAGTGAGGACGCAACAGCAGACTTAAGCAATGATTTTGGGGGAGTTGGCGATGGGTAGGTGGAATAAATGATCCCACAAATAAATGAGTTCTCCCTAAATGACTGACTGCCTCGTGAAAGTTAGCATCTACTATCTCTACAACTGTTTTAGCAAATAACCAAGCATACTTAGAAGAGTTGGGGGTAAAGATGGGGTTATCTGCTCCTGGAGTTTGACCGCATTGAATAGCTACAGGACGTAATTTACGGTTTGGGTCTGAACCTTTTGGCACTGCGAATAAAGCTAGAGGAGCATAAATATACTTTTGGTATTTATTAGGATAAGTACCATTAAGAGCACCTGCCAAAATTTTATAGTCTGCTAGATAGAGTCGCCCTTCTTTTCCTGCTGCTGCTAATGAATCATCATTACCCATAACTTCCTGATATTGAGTCTCCGTCACCGGAAAACGTTCGTCAAGACTTGATACCTGCTCAATCATTAGGGGGTTATAACCTGCTACTCGCATATAAGCAAACACTTCATCTTCTTCAAAAGTATAAGCGATGCTTGGTATACCTCCTGTTTCTGGAAATAGCTCTTTATAGGAGAAGAGCTTTTGATAATCTTCAAGACTGGTTGCATGACCTTCTGGACTTCCTTCCTTTAATACTTTTACAGCTTCCTCCAAAATATCTTTAAGTACTGACAGACCATTTTCCCTGAGGATGGAAACAAACAGGTCATCTATTTCATGAAAATCGTCAGGTATTCCTTGACTCAACAATTGTTGAGTTAATAATAATTGTTGATTCAACAATAATTGGAAAAAAAATGGTATGATTTTATTATCCTCTCCAATTTTTATTGATTTTATTTGCTTATAGATTACTTCTAAGATATATTTAATTACATCGTCTCTTACCCCCTTATTTCCTTGGTTTCCTCGGTTTGTAATTACGATATTCACAAATAGAAGACGTATACTCTTTACCAATAATAAAAACCATTCTTTAGAAGGTTTTTCTCGTTCTGGTAATTCATTCACCATTGCCACAGGAGGAATGTGGTTATAGTTATATTGATATTCTTGTTTGGCTACTTCTAAATTATGATTTACTGATGAACTTGTGGTATCCGTCGGACAGTTAGTCATGTTTAATAAATGCCTTTTGGTAGAAATTAGGTATAGTTTATCAAAAAAGAAGTCAGGAGTTAGGACTCAGTAGCAAATAAAGATTCTGCTTCCGATAATACCATTAGAAGTAAATTTCTCACAATAATTCTGACTCCTAACCCCTCCCTTCAAAATTAGGTAGTAGTCTACAAGTAGTGATGTTTGCTCGAAAAAGTCAAGTAGTCTGAAAAACTATTCCTTGAAAACCTCTAATATCAAATCCGGTTAAACAACTCACTATCAATTGAGTAGTCGTAGGGGCAATTCGCGAATCGCCCCTACATTAGAAGATACTAAACCTATACATTCTACTATTGTCAAGAATTTAACACTCAACTGCCTACACACCTCATGTATAACCCTCTAGATGCTTAGATTGTTTGTGCAATTAAACGGACATGATATAAATTAGGGATATTTTCTGTTCCCTGTTCCCTTTCTCTACATAAAATCCATATATACAGGACTACCCAAAATTAAATATATTTCTGCAATAATAATCCCAACTTTTCTTTAGTTGTAGCAGGTACTTTATCCAAAGGAGTCAAAATAGCATTTTTCAACGCTGAATGAGAATCAGAAACAAACTGATTTTGACTCAATCTCCGGACAGTTTCCTGAATAACTTTTTGAGCATTCTCCCCATTCTTCTTTACATTATTAACCACCATTTCTATAGTTACGCTTTCATGTTCTTCATGCCAACAATCATAATCTGTAGACAGAGCTAAAGTTGCATAAGCTATTTCTGCTTCTCTTGCCAACTTTGCTTCTGGTAAATTTGTCATCCCAATAACTGTTGCGCCCCAACTACGATATAAATTTGATTCTGCTTTGGTAGAAAAAGCAGGTCCCTCCATACATAAATAAGTGCCACTACGATGCACATTTATATCCGATAAATTCAAACTTTCCGCAGCATCTGCCAGCATTTTTGCTAGTTGAGGACAAGTAGGATTTTCAAAAGTAATGTGCCCTGCTATTCCTTCACCGAAAAAAGTAGATATCCGACCTTTTGTCCGGTCAATGAACTGGTCTACTACTACTAAGTCTAGTGGTTTAACTTCTTCTTTGAGAGAACCAACTGCAGAAGCAGAGATTAAATATTCCACACCCAGACTTTTCATACCATAGATATTGGCGCGAAATGGTAATTCAGATGGTAATAAAGCGTGATTACGATCGTGTCTGGGGAGAAATGCTACTCGTGTTCCTTCCAAAGTACCAACAATAAAAGCATCAGAGGGAGACCCGAAGGGGGTATCTACCCGTATCTCCTCCACATCTGTGAGTGCCTCCATTTTGTACAAACCACTGCCGCCAATAATTCCTATTTTTACTTTGGTCATCCTGAGATTAGCTAATATGTTTAATTTCTCAGGTATTCTACCGAATTTCTGGTGAAATAATTTTGGATTGTATCCGTTTAAATACTGATGGAAGAAAGTAACCGATAATGCTGTTTACGGGGACTCTCACCCCACCAACGGCATTAATACCGCAGGTGATAGTGGGGTGAGTTATTAAACCCATTACAGACTAAAGATAAATAACTAGCAATACGCCACTATAGAGAAGAGGGCACAGAGTCAAGTAAGTGTTTATGACTAATACATAAGCATTAGACATACTATATATCTAAGTATTTTTAATCACCGAATGTATAAAAAAAAATTACTTTTTTCAAAATCTTCAATATTTATGCTTATATCATGTTCCCCCTCCGGGGGAGCTACGCTAATGGTTGAATACTTATAAATGACTGTTGTGAGTCCTCAGGAGTCAGGAGTCAGGAGTCAGGAGGAAATATTGGAGAAAAAGAACAAATATTGGTATTGGGGGTATTGATAATTTAAGTATTTATTTGGTACTGTCGATACCCGGAGTCCTTAAATTTTATTATAACTGACCCGTCCGAACATGATATTACTCCCTTTCCCCTAGAAGATTACCTATAATGTAATCATAAAGACTACATTAATATAATTCGGGTTGTATCATGGTCACGCTTTCACAAAATAGAACATTTCGACTAAGGTAATCTTCTGGTGGGAAGGGGGTAATCTTAACCAAATTTTCATAAAACAAACTATACTTTAATCGTATTGTAGGAAAATAAGAATTTATCAATTTTGTCTCGTGCCCTTTTTTGATACTCCTACCTAATTATCCTACCCAGATATTTTTTCAATTTTCTGTTCTGCAGGTAGCCAGTATTTTAGGAATATTTCTCTTTTATTGGACAATTATCTGATTTTTTAGAAAAATGAACAAATCTCAAGCTAAAGCTAGAACAACTTCCCTAGAATTAGTTGTCAGTAATATTTTTGTCGCTCGTAAAATTTCGGCTAGCGATCGCCAGTTTTTAAGAATGGCGTTATTTTCACCTCATTCTTTAAGTACCACAGAACAAAAACATATTAAACAGGTTTATGAAGAATTAATTGCTGGACGAATTAGTATTGTCAAATAGTGGGATTTAGTGAACTGTTTAAAATATCTCTGAATTATGACTTTTGAATATTACTTCAGAGTCTAGAGTCAATTTAATGATGATTTTCTTCTAATCCCTCATGATCTATCCATAAAATCTACCTGATTTATACTCAGGAGTTCAGACATTAAGTTTTGGTACAAATCTGGGCTGTAGTAGTTATATCATATTCACCTGAATACTTATAAATTAAGTGAGCAAGAATCGGGAGGAATAGAGATATTTGCCGTTGATAGTGAGAGGGTCAGTTTTTTTCAAGTGCGCTATTAAATGGACATGATATTACTTAATTTTTCCTAAAATTAGTTTTAATAGACTTGCCTACGGTTACAACCTATACAGATAAAAAATTGGAAAACCTTTAATTGTATTTCCTACCTTGGTCGTGGGTTATAGCAGTCACCATTACTATATTTGAAATATCAAAAGCTTAAAACTCTGACAACACAATATTTTTCGTTCTTACTTCTTCATTCTTGCTTCTGATATAAATTAATTGTTTTCTACTGTAAAAGCCAAAATCCACTATAAGTCATGCCAGAATCATCTGGTTGTACTAACAGAAAATGTAACCCCTGACTCTGTTGTTTTCTCTCTTCATAAACTTGAGCTGCTAATGACACTTCTCGGTCTGAAAAAGTAGCAACTACCCATCGATCTACTAATCCCGCCTCTAAAATTAACCCATCAGGATCACCAGAAATATACTTTAAAAAGTATGGTTGCGCTGCTTCTAACCATTTAGCTAATCTCATAGACTGACGACCTCCGTCTATAACAACTCCTGGTATAGGAAGTGTTGAAGACAATCCTAAATTTAAGGGTAAAAGAAATTCAGGTACTGACAAAATAGGAATTGGGCGCTCAATAATATCCTTAATATTACCCGCAGGTAATGTCGCAAATCTCCAGCGATCGCCCCAAAGATTTTCAGCTAATGGTACGGGTGGAGGAGAATCTAATTTTAAGGGATCGTAAGATTCCCCAGTATATGTTTCCATCCTCTGATATTGTTGCGCCCTATCTAGTAACCATTGTTTTAAAGCAGTAGTATGTCTAGTCGCTTCCACTTTTACCCCCAAAATTTGAGCTGCAGTTTCAATTAAACCCAAAGATTGAGGTCGAAATACTTGAATTGTACTTGGTAAATCCTGGCCTTGACCCACTTTTTGTAGTTGCTCCACTAGCCAATTGGCATTAACTTCTGACTGGGGACAAATAGCAGTAAATTCTAAGCTACGAGTGGGAGTACAAATTAATAATTCCCATAACTGTTGGCCTTGTTGATCCTTGAGTGGACGGCGATAATAATCTGCTTGCCAAATAGTTCTATTATTCATTTATTTTTGGAGTAAAGAAGGAAAATTGCCTGGTTGAATTACTCTTGGCTACAATTAAAAAATTGTCAATCTATTTATATTTGATTAGATGCTATGGTTAATCCTGCCCTGAGTGAATTTGGTGCAACTATGTCCCGCCTCACAGGTGTGCGGGCAATTATGGCAGATATTATTGCTACCCTACGAGCAGGCCAGGGTCAGGAGTTTCTCAACTTTAGTTCAGGAAATCCCCTGGTTTTGCCAGAAGTAGAAAAGTTGTGGCGGGATTGTACCACAAAATTATTGGCAAGTCCAGAATATGGGGAAGTTGTGGGGCGTTACGGTTCATCTCAGGGTTATCAACCGTTGATTGATGCAGTTATTAATGATTTTAACCGTCGCTATGGACTTAATTTAAGCGATCGCAATATTTTAATTACTCCTGGTTCTCAGTCTATATATTTCTATGCTGCTAATGCTTTTGGTGGATATACTAGCAGCCAAACTCTGAAAAAAATTGTTCTACCTCTGAGTCCAGATTATACAGGTTATGGGGGAGTGAGTTTAGTGCCAGATGCGGTGGTCGCTTATAAACCGACTCTGGAAATAGATGCTGAATCTCATCGCTTCAAATATTGTCCAGATTTTAGTCAGTTGGTCATTGATGAAAATACTGGCTGTGTCATTTTCTCACGCCCCTGTAATCCGACTGGTAATGTGATTAGTGCTGATGAGGTGAAGAAAATTGCAGATCGGGCCGCTGTTTATGATGTGCCAGTATTTGTGGATGCTGCTTATGCTCCTCCATATCCAGGATTAAATTTTGTGGAGATGGAGCCAATATTTGGGGACAATATCTGTCATTGTATGAGTTTATCGAAGGCTGGACTTCCTGGAGAAAGAATTGGTATTGCCATTGGGGACGAACGAATAATTGAGGTTTTGCAGGCTTTCCAGACTAATATGTGTATTCATTCTCCTCGTTATGGACAAGCGATCGCTACTTATGCAATTAATTCTGGGGCCTTGGCAGAAATTTCTACTGAAGTAATTCGGCCTTTTTACAAAAATAAGTTTTCAATTTTAGAATCAACTTTATCAAAAGCTTTACCAAAAAATTTGCCCTGGTTTCTCCATCGTTTTGAGGGAGCAATTTTTGCTTGGTTATGGTTGAAAGATTTACCGATGACTGACTGGGAGCTTTATCAAAAGTTGAAGGAGGTGGGGGTTATTGTGGTACCTGGGAGTTCTTTTTTCCCTGGTTTACGGGAAGAATGGCCTCATAAACAGGAGTGTATTCGGATTAGTTTAACTGCTTCTGATGAGGATATTCAAGAGGGAATGGAGCGTTTAGCTAAGATGGTGATTTCTATTTTTTAAAGCACGTCTACTAACCTTATTTAATATAGCTATTATCCAAGTTAGAGTTAACAATAATTTTGCAGTTGGAGAGATTATTTATAGTAGTCTGACTATTGTTGATAAGATTTACTTGGAAGTTTCTATAATGTAAGCATTCAGCTATCAGCTATTAGCTATTAATTCATTGCCTTTAGATCGTTGATTAATTGATAATTGATCATGGGTAATTGATAATTACCTCGGGTTTTAACCGTTACCGAATTGAATATAAGGAAATATCCTAGCACTTTTTTTTCCCTTAAAAGGAGAGGGTTCAAGGCGCGAATTATTTAATTATTAAGTAAGCATTCAGCGGTCAGCTATCAGCTATGAGTTATTCACTCATTATCTTGGAAGGAGGAATTAGTATTTAAGGAGTGAAATATGTTTGCGCAGCATTCCGCAGGAAATGAAATAGTCCTTTCAACTAACCTTGGTCATTACTTGATTATTTATTTCATTTCAAAAGCTGATAACTGAATGCTAATAGTTGAATGCTTAATTATTTTACTTGATTATTTATTTCAAAAGCTCAGGACTTACCTATAACCACCGTATATAGCAAACGGCCGTTTGCCCCTACAGATGGTGTATAATTTCGTATTTTGCGTAAGTCCTGAAGCTGATGGCTGAATGCTTACATTATTAATTATTAATTATTCGGTAATTAGTATTGAGAGATTTAAAGAGAATTAAAAGTATTGAAAAAAACTGCCCTCGAACGCGATAAGTCTATATTCATTCTATTTCCTAGTCCCTAAAATTATCAATATATGTACTTTCTCAAGTAGGAAACTTTTGTATAAGTTTGTTAAACACATTAAGCAAGTTGTCATAGTATAAACTTAAAAAAATACATACAGCAGTTTCCGAAGCTATGAGGTAGAGTTGTTTTGATTCTTTTGTGTTCCCTGTTCCCTATTCCTTGTTCCCTCTTAAGCAAGTTGTCATAGTATAAACTTAAAAAAATACATACAGCAATTTCCGAAGCTATGAGGTAGAGTTGTTTTGATTCTTTTGTGTTCCCTGTTCCCTATTCCTTGTTCCCTCTTAAGCAAGTTGTCATAGTATAAACTTAAAAAAATACATACAGCAATTTCCGAAGCTATGAGGTAGAGTTGTTTTGATTCTTTTGTGTTCCCTGTTCCCTATTCCTTGTTCCCTCAAACCTAAAATTTTGTACTTCATAAAAACGGTAAAAGCTTTATAAATAAAAGGAGTATAAAACGTATGAATTCCTCAATTTATAGTATTGCAATTGAATCCACTGCTGGAATTGCTAGACATTATTTTATTTCGTCTGACGGAACATTTGAAAATTCAATTGGATGGGGTCCTCTAGGAATTGAATATCAAGGAAAAGAGGCAGAATTAACAGTTGAACAAGAACAACGAGCTTGTGAATATTTACACAAATTTGGCAAGTACAATATTCATACTAATAATTGTGAAATGTTTGCTTGGTATGTGATTACTGGAAGACATTATTCTAGGCAAACTCAAGAAAAAATTCATACTGCAATTGGAGCTAAAATGGTTTCTCTTATACAACCTGTTTTGACAGCTAGAGAAATAGTTAATTATCAGTATGAACAAGCAATAGTTTGTAAATTTAATGAAGACCTGGAAAAAGCAAAACTTGCTCGCTTAAAATCAGAGCAAACTATGCGTGATGATTTTTGGAAAAAAAGAGATGCCAAGGAAAATTAGATTTGAGAATAAGTTAATTTCCTAAAGCTGATAGCTGACCGCTGAATGCTTAGATGCTAAGATAAATAAATATCCTACAGATAGAAAAAACACTATTTAAAAATGATAACTGTCAAATAAGCAAGAGAAAAAGCAATATCTTTTCTTAGTAACCAAGGACTTGAAAGAGAATTTATTGAAAATGCCTCAGTCAAACTTGATGATGCCGAAAAATTGATTAATATTAGCCGTCAAAAAAATCATCAAAAAATATTAGAAATTGGCACGTTTGTCGGAGTTTCCACTGCTGTATTAGGATTGTGTCTACCAGAGTCAAAAATTGTTTGTGTCGATGCCGATCTTCCTGTAGAACTTCTCAATCTTCTTTGCGTTAAACAATTTGAAATTAAAAATAAACAAACTCATTTATATTTTGTTGAAAAAGTGCTTAAACACTTTGAATTTTTGACAAGATTTACCTTAAAACGAGGTTTTTTTTCTTGCGGTTTTCCCAACCAAGAAGATTTAGATAAAGTTGTAAATTATGGGATTAACCTTGAAGACAGAGAAATTATTGGTCGAGAAGTATGTGAAGAATATGGACCATTCGATCTAGCATTTCTGGATGCAGATCATAGAACGGAGGCGGTCAAACAAGACCTAACACTACTTTCTAGTTATATTAAACCAGAAGGAACAATAATTCTTCATGATGTTGGTTTAGATTATTGGGGACAACAAGTACGACAAGGTGTGGAATTGTTCTTAAAAGAACATCCTCAAAAAAAATTTAATGTTGAAGGTGAAATTGGCTTTATCTCTTAACGTTTTGTCAGCAACGAATGATTCTTAAAACTTACAGCAGTTTTGGAGTTGATGAGGTACAAAATTTTAGGACTTTAGGTAGGGAGTAGGGAAAAAAATATTCATCTTAAAACTGTACCTCACGCTTCCTAAAAAGTGCTGTAAAATTGGGTCAAAAATTCCAGATACCGAGTATCAAGCATTGTTTTAGTCAGATACTCGGTTGATTTTTTATATCTTAATCTTTCTCAATATCAAATTTTATAGCAATGAGCGCTGGTATCTTTACAAATCGCAGGAGGGGCTAAATAGCTAAAAGTCTTATATTATCGGCAATTTACTCCCCCAGATGAGCTGTTGCCTGTTGCCTGTTGCCTGCGCACAGCGCTATAGAAGCTACATATAGCAAAGAACGAGTTGGTATTTGACTTATGCTAGTGTTTTTCCTAATATTTCCTATTCCCTTATTACAACTTTCAATAAATCATTTTTATTTGTAACTCAAATAAAGTCATAATCAGAAATGGTCAATCTTAGTCATCGATACAAACCGAAAATTCCCTTGCTCAAAGTGAAGTTCTAAAGAAAATGAAAACTTTCCTGATCAAAGCAAAGTTCTCAAGAATAAGCTATAAGTAATAATACAATGAGGGGTATAGCCCCTCGCTGCGATGACAAATTTATCAAGGATGTCCAATGCTAAAGACTTTTCCCATTGATACAACGCGAAATATCAATCCTCTCAGCAATAACTTCAGAGTCAACAATTTCAACAGATATACCGTAGCCATTCCTGACGATGAAATGACTGAATCAGAATTCTTACAACTCTCAACAATGCCTAGTTGTATTAGCCTTGACCTAGAAAATTTAAAATCCTTTGAAGTAGTAGACCATCAGTTTAAAAATTGGGGCCTAACTTTCTCTAATGCAATTGCGATTGAACCATCAAACCCTGCTTTTGCAGTGCCTCCAGGCGTCAAAGTCTTAATGGGAGCGCCAAAAAGTGGCCTAATAGAAATTCACTTTAAATCTCCAGTCAAGTTTGTCAGTGGAGTAGTCACCAGTTCTCGCCGAACAGTCTTATCAGCTTATAATCAAAATGAAGAACTTCTGGCCAAAGACGAAACCTCCGCCTCAAACTTACTTAACTCTAATTCACATATTTCCCCAAATGCTCAATTAACTGTGAATGCCCAGAACATTCACAAAGTTAGTTTCTACGCTTTTGAGGGTCAACTAATAGTTGTTGATTTGAAGTTTGGCTTCTGAAACTCCCCAAAAGTTCCATCGAGCTTCAAGATTTGAGAACTTGTCCTAACTTTTCTTAAAAGTGCTATGATTGACTAGTATCCTGGCTAAAGTGCAGGAAATTTTATATAGTGTCAAATCCCAATCCTCTGTCCATATTTGTCCCCTGGTTACATTTTCACCAACCTCCGATTTGGAATAATGGTCAACTACAGGGCAACTTAGAAAAAATGCTTGGCAGTGAAGAAAACTCTGAAGAGCATTGGAATGCTCAATGGTTTGCTCAAGCATACAAAAATCCTGCCCGTTATGCGAAACAACTCATACAAGAAGGTCATCAACCCCGGATGATGGTAGATTACTCTGGAGTATTGCTCGAAGAAATGGCCAAACTTTCTACCAATGGCATTTTTTCTCATCTTCACGTTGATAATGAACCAGTAGGAGATGTGATTAGTCTCTGGCGAGAAGTTCTCACAGAATATTCAGACACAATAGAATTTACTGGTAGTGCATATAGTCATTGCTATTTTCCGGCCACTCCTGAACGAGACCACGAAGCTCAAATTATGGAATGGCGACGAGTCTTTGCCGATTTATTTGGGACAGAGGCACTATCGCGGATAAGAGGGTTTTGGTTGCCAGAGATGGGTATGACAGGAGACCCTGCTGAAGCATTAAAATTTGTGCGTCTGTTGAAGAAGTGCGGTTATGAATGGATTATTTTACCTAATGCAGCGTTGGAACATCCTGAAGGTTGGAGTACGCCAGAGTTAGAAAATCGAGTGCATTGGTTGGTGGTAGAGTCAGGTGGTGAGTCGGAACGTATTCTCTGTGTGGTTAGGGATACGGATATGGGTATTCGACAGCAAAGTGGTCAAAATGCTGATGGTTGTATTAGTGATGTCCGATATCGTGGGCAAGAAGTGGGAATGAAATCGCCTGCTTTGGTAGTGCCGACTTCTGATGGGGAAAATGGTAATGTGATGATGTTTGAATATTTTAAGAATTCTTTTGCTCCTCTATTTCGGGAGAGCGATCGCTGGTCTGATGTAGGTTTTCTGACTGTAAGTCAATATATCGATACATATTTATCAGAGGGTTCAGTGACAGAGGTAAGACTTAAGTCAACCGGGGGTTCGTGGATCGGCGGTCATCAGCAATGGCAAGAGGGAGACCTTAGACAACAGGTATTGGCAGCAGTTGAAAAGTTGAGTCAAGATTATGCCAAGGTTGTAGAGTCTGGTAAGGGGTCTGCTGAAAAAACTAGAGCGTTATTGTTATGTGAAACCAGTTGTTTTGTTTATTGGGGTTCTGATTTTTGGGCAGAGCAGGCAAAGTTATTTATTGAGTGGGCAAGAGCAATGTTATAGAACCTGCTTGAGATATTTTTAATTTAAAAAGACAGAGCGAAGTTTGGGTAAGTTTAGTAGAACGGAGACCAGAATAGAATATTTCACAATTACTCCTGACTTCTGAGAACTGACTTCTGAGGACTAACTCCTGACTATTAGCTCAACTCAAGCAGATTTTTTTCAGTCCAACTGTGATTAAATATTAATTCATAAATGCGGTTATGAATTTTCAGCAAATCATTTTGCTTAATTACCAGTCCTGATAAACATAATTCTTTTTCTTCTGGAATGTTTGTTCTCATTATCTCTTTTTGCTCTAATAATTGTTGATAAATTTCGAGCATTTGTCTTCTATTTTTACTATGAAAAATACGATCGCGTATTGTTTTTAAATGTTCTGGTTCATCTTGACTTTCCCAATTTTTCAGGATTTTTTCTTGTACTAAGTTTTCTATCCACTTAGCTTCACCATTGACTGGAATTGGTATTTCTGAATTACGAATTAATTGACATAGTTTTTGAGTTAAAAAAGGTTGTCCTCCAGTCCAGTTTAATATTTCTTGCAGCATGGTTTGAGGATTACTAACTTTTTCTGTTATTCCATATAATAAAGGTTGTGCTTCATGTTTTTTGAAGCTTTCTAGTTCAATTGTTTGACCAATGTTAAAAGGGGTTCTTCTCATATCAGTCATTAATTCTGAAGGAGTTGCTACCCCAAAAAAAGCAAAGGCGAGATTCTGGTATATAGATTCTGGATGAATCATTCGTTTATTGTAGCAAGAGCGTATCAGGGCAAAAAAGTCATTTACTGGAAATTTCAAGCTTAAAATTGTATCAACTTCATCAAGAAAAATGAAGACTTTTTTGATAGATTCATCGTTTTCATTATTCAGTTCAACTAATAAAATATCTTCAATAAATTGACTTAATCTTTGTACCGGAGAAATATCTAATCTGTCATTCCACCAAGTTTTTAATTTGATTAAGTTAAATTTTTTCATTAAACGAAAACTTCGCAATAGA
Organism: Okeania sp. SIO1H4; assembly: GCF_010672695.1. NCBI lineage: Bacteria > Bacillati > Cyanobacteriota > Cyanophyceae > Oscillatoriales > Microcoleaceae > Okeania > Okeania sp. SIO1H4. The sequence continues at coordinate 19,991 of NZ_JAAHGB010000055.1, read as the reverse complement.
TCCACTGCTAATCCTTTATACCATTGTTCTACGGTGACGTTTTCACTACCAATTTGAGTTAAATCTATTGCGGCACAATGATGTCCTTCATGGTTGAGATGGTGGATCATTCTGACCATCAGACTAGATTTTCCCATTTGTCGGGCATTCAAAATATAACAAAATTCACCCTGTTTTAAGGCTTGATAGAGGGAGCGATCGGCTTGCCGGACTACATAAGTAGGGGAATTATTGGGCAAACTTCCACCTACTTTATAATTAAAATCAGAGGTTGGTTTGCCAGTTTTTAGTAGTTCATTTTCAAAGATTAGTTCTGCTTGAGTTGCTTTGAGAACTTCTAAGGTTTGAGATAGTTCTTTTGTGCGTTCTTCTACTCTTTGTTCTAGGGTTTGATAAAGTCGGGAATTGTCGATAGAAATTGCTGCTTGAGCAGATAAAATGTTTAATAGTTCGACTCTTTCTGAGGTGAATGTATCTGTGGTTAAATTATTTTCTAAATAAACTATTCCGCTTAATTGACTTTGATTAATTAGGGGAGTGCAGAGAATTGATTTACTTTTTGTGGCGATAATATAGGGGTCATTAATAAATTGTCCTTGGTTAGCTGCGTCGTTGAGTGCAATATTTTCTTGAGTGCGAATTACATAGTTAATAATGGTAGTTGGTAATATGGGAATTGATGTTTGAGGGTCTGTAGATTCGATGGGAATTGATTGTAAAATTGTTACTTCGTCGCTGTTTATTTTTCCTTGAGCTTCTATAACCCAATTTCCTTGATGGTAGAGAATTAAAAATCCTGTTTGTGCTCCAGCATTTTCGATGGTAATTTTCATTAAATTGTGCAGGAGATTTTCCAGCTTAATTTCACCAGAAATTGCTTGAGATGCTTTCATTACTGTGGTTAAGTCGAGAATTTCTCCATGATTACCGGAGGTAGAAATAGTTGTACTAATACCTTTTGATTTATTTTTATTTGCTACTCCTAATAAATATTGGGGATATTCCTCTTCTAATTGTTTGACTTTAGCTTTTGCTCCCCAACGGATGTAACAATGATGGGCATTTCTGAGGTAAAATTGACCTATTTCTTGTCTGTAAAGGGCAAGATAAAATTCTGCTGCTCGTTCATAAACTAAAGCTTCTTCATGGATAAATTCATATTTTTTTGCTCCTTGAATGGCGCGATCGTACAGTTGTTGCGCTTGTAAAGTTTGTCCTAATACTCGTGCTTTTTCTGCTTCTACTAAATCGTATTTGTGCTGGAAGTTTTCTGAGCAATTTCCAGTCCACATTTTCATGCTTTCCTGATTTTTTTCTACTTGTTTGAGTAATTGTTTCTGTTTAATTGGATCTGAATTATGGTAATTAGCTAGGAAAGTAAGAGATGAATAGAAATTCTGCTGAGGTGCAGGCAAGTATTTGGAACAAGCATCAATATTTTTTTGAGCTTTGATTGGATAATTAAGGGCTTTATCGTATTGTTTGAAAAAGTAAAGTAGAAATATTTTTGCAAAATAAGCTATAAATAACAACCATGTATTTTTATTTTCACTCCAGTCATCTAAATACGATTCTTCTATTGATAAAGAATCACCAATAACAATAAAATCTTTTTGCTCATTAATTAAATTGTTTACTATTTGATTACAGATATGTTGAAAATTAATACAGTATTCTATTTGAAGTTTCTGAATCAAAGGAAAATATTCTTCATCTTTTTTCAAAATATTTTCTAAACTATATCCTCCAAATAAATTGATAAGATGATAACTAATGAAACAGTAAAAAGCAAAAAGATAATCTCCTACATCTATGCCTTTTTGAAAGCCATATAAGCATTTTTTATGGACTTCAATATTTCTCAAATATTCTTTCCAATGCCATGCACAGCCATAATACATATGGATTACCAGAGCATCTAGTGAGGGCATATAATACTTATCTTGCAACTTTAGAGACAGCTGTCCAAACTGATATGCTAAGTTAGTATCGTTAGTGGGAAGAAAACTGTAAAAAATATAGCTAGCAGCTGCTTGAGAAGGATTACCATATTCAATACAGAGATTAATTTGCTTGAATATACACCAATTTACTAGAGGTGAATTGGTAGTAGCTATAGAAGGTACTATCTTTTGTAAAATTAGTATCGCCGAAGTTTTATAAGGATTTGTAAGTTTTGGAAGATGAATTAAATCCTTAATCTGTTTATTGTTTAACAGACATTCTAAATGCTTAGATTCTTGATTGGTTCTTTTTATGATTTCATCACCATCTTGAGGCACATCAATGTCAATTTTGGGTAATGCCAATGCCTTACAAAAATTTTCTATTGCTTTTTGTTGCTTCAGTTCAGCAAAATAAGATAAACTCTTAATCTCATATATCTTTACTTTATCTAAAGTCTCGTAATTTTTACTTAGCAAAATCTCAGAGCAATCTTGAACTCTTAGATAATTAGCTGTTAAATAAAGAAGTTCTAATAATTCTAGATGAATTTCAAATATTAATGAACTTTGGTAATTCCATTGGTGAAAATCTAAAAGTTTTACCCCTGTTTCTAAATACTTTAATGCTATTTGATAAGCAGTCGATGCTTTAGCTTTTTTTCCAGCTTGAAAATTTAATTTAGCTAACTCATCTTTTTCTAATTGCTCATAAATTAAGTCTAAACCTTCGTTAAGTTGATTAACAATATCAAAAATATTATTCTGTAATTCATCTTCTTGAATATTTTTTAGTAGCAAACGACCTACTTGTAGATGAACCTGCTTTTTTTCTGCTTCTGGTATCAAATAATAAGCAGCTTGTTGTACTCGGTCATGTAAAAATTTGTAGGAAATATATGTAGAATGTTGAGATGAGATGTCTGAGCTATTTGATAATTCTTCTGAACTCCAAAGCAAAGGAACTTTATAATTATTGTCTAGAGGAATTATTAAACTTTCATCTAGAGCTGACTGTATTTCTTTAGCTGTGACTGTTTGAGATTTATTATTAACGATCGCCAGAATTTCTAAATTAAAATTATTGCCGATACAAGCAGCTAATTTAAGAACTTGTTGAGTTTTTTCATCCAATTTTTCAATTTTATTTACCATCAATTCAACTACATTATCGGTAATCGATACACTTTCAATTTCTTCTATATCCCATTGCCAGTAACTAGGAGATTGAGCTGGTTTAAATGCTAAGAAACTTTCTTGATATAAATAATTAAGCAGTTGAGTGATAAAAAATGGATTGCCTCCTGTTTTTTTGGCAACTAATTCCGCTAAAGGTTTGGTGATTTCTGTGGAGCAATTTAGAGTTTCAGCGGTTAATTGATTAATATGATGAATTTTTAATGGTTCGAGGGTAATCTCCGATACTGCTACTTGTGCAGTCTGAATTTTCTCTAAAGTGTTGACTAGGGGATGAGTAGAATTAACTTCATTATCTCGATATGCTCCAATTAACAGAAAATATTGGTTGTCAGGATCTACAATTAGTTGCTCAATTAAGTTCAGAGATGGTAAATCTGCCCATTGTAAATCGTCAATAAAGATTACTAAAGGATGTTCTTTTTGACAAAAGACACTCAGAAATCTTTGAAAGAATAAATTAAATCTATTTTGATTTTCGCTAGCTCCTAATTGTTCTACTGCTGGTTGTTGAGCGATGATTTTTTCTAGCTCAGGAATTACATCAATAATAATTTGACCGTTATTTCCTAGAGCTTCTAGGATTTGATTTTTCCAATTTTGTAGGGTAGTTTCTGGTTCACTTAGTAGTTTACGGATTAATTCTTGAAATCCTTGAGAAATTGCTGAATAAGGAATATCTCTCTGGAGTTGGTCAAATTTTCCACTAATAAATTTTCCTCGTTTTTTTGTAATGGGTTTGTGAATTTCATTGACTAATGCTGATTTGCCTATTCCTGAATAACCAGAAATTAGAATCATTCCTGTGGTTCCCAGACTAACTTGCTCGAATACTGTTAACAGTTGCTCGACTTCTTGTTCTCTACCATAGAGTTTTTGAGGAATCTGAAATTTATCACAAATATCTTGAGTTGCTAAAGGAAAGTCTGAAATTTCTCCTAAAGTTTTTAATTGCTCTAGACAGGTTTGTAGGTCTGCTTTGATTCCCTGAGTACTTTGATATCTTTCTTCTGGGGTTTTTGCTAATAGTTTGTTGATGATGTTAGAGATAGAATTAGGAATATCGGGAATTAGTTGATGTAGTGGTAATGGTTGTTGGGCAATATGACAATGAACTAACTCCATGAGGTCAGTTGTTTCAAAAGGTAGTTTATTGGTTAAAAGTTCATAGAAAGTTACCCCGAGAGAATAAAAGTCGCTACGATAATCTATACCTCGGTTCATTCTACCTGTTTGTTCTGGGGCGATATATGCTAAGGTTCCTTCTAGTTGGTTGGGGGGAACGACTGTGAGAAATTCTTGGGATAAACGGGTAGATATGCCAAAGTCAATGATTTTTAGTTGTTCTGTTTGGGGGTTATAGACAATATTTGAGGGGTTAATGTCTTTGTGGATAATATTAGACTTATGAATTGCTGCTAGACTTTCTGTTGTTTTGATGGCGATGGTTAGAAAGTTTTCTAAGTTTAATTGAGATTGGGATAGTAATGATTTTAGAGATTGACCGCCGAAGTCTTCTAGAAGTATTACTAAACTATTTTCATATCTTTGTAAGTCGTAAGCTTTAATAATACTATCTGCATTTAAAGAACGAGTAATTTTATATTCTTGTTTGTAACGGGTGAGTTCAGAAGCAGTAGGGTAGTTTTCTTTCAGGATTTTCAGAATAATAGATTGATTATCTGGCTTTAGGGTGGCTCTATAAACTAAGGAGTTAGAACTTTCATAGATTTTTTTGATGATTTCATAGTCTTTCATCATATTTTATCAAGTAAGTAAGGTTTTGAGGTAGTTATTTTTACCAGTGAAGGAGTGGCTCTTCGTACTTAATTGTACCCATAAAAAAATCCCGCACTTGTTACGAGGCGGGTGAAGTCTATCCTAAATGTCAAGATTTTTAAAGATGTAATTAGCAACAACTAACTACAGGTTGTTGGAATATAAGGATTTTCTGAAAAATATGTATCTTCTTCTCTGTTAGCTATCCAATTATCCAAATCTTCTATTGTCACTGTTGAATTTCCGATTGGGGGGCATGGAGGATAGGGAATTTCAAATGTAAACAGGTATGCAGAATTGATATCTGGATCTTTCATCACTCCATTAAAAGAATTAATGTTGACATTAAATAAGTAACCAAGGAACTCAGTATCGCTTTCACCCAGTTCAAATTCGTCAAAGATAGGAAAAATATATTTTTCATTTATCTCTGGACCAAAAACAGCTTGCAGCAAGTCCCATTCTTTACCTGGACATTGAGGACTAGCTCTGAACAATTTTTTTAAATTTTCACCGACTTCATCACCTGTAGTTGGTTTCATAAAGTAAGCTTTTAATTCATTAGCAGTATTTTTTTTATCTGCATTTTCCGGACTCTCTTCATCAGCCCATCGCCAAATATAGGTAATGATTTGAGAAATTTGCTTTGCTTGCTGATAAAGACGCGTGAGAAACTCTACCGAATGAGAATTTATATTTTTTTCTCTCGATAGTTTACTAATTTTACTAGCCTTATGAAATAAATTACGACCTCCAAACATAAGTTCTCTCCTTTTTTTTATTAATTAAATCAAACCATAAAAATATCTGGGATTATCCCAAACAATTTTGTTCACCATATTCTTGAGATAACTTTTCCTTAAGCTCTACAACACTTTTAACAGTATATGACTGACAATCCATTTGTGGATAATCTGAGCCAAAAGTTAAATTTTCAGAGCCAAGTAAATCAACTATTTGAGAAATACAAGGTACTTATGGATCAACCGCAATATATTGACGACAAAGATACTCTATACATCAGTATAGATAGCATATCTTGAGACTTCCCAATGTTAATTTTTGTATTTTTCATTCAACCGTCACCAGACTCTAAAAGGCCCACCTGCAGTTAAGGATGAAACTTTATTAAACTTGAGAATAAATTTCTGTGACTGTAGTACTCAGAACTTGACATTCATCTTTTGTTTCTCTATTAATAACTTGTGACATCCACATATCACAATCTTTACAAGCTGTTCTTTTTTCTAATTCATTCAATATTAAATCTCGTCGCAGTTGCTTAAATAATTCTCCAGACCAAATTTCTTGTAATGTTTGTTGATGATAATCTCCTAAACTTTCAATATCTTTGTCAAAGCCTAATCTAAATAAAGTTTCTATACAATAATATATTCTGCCATCGGGCAAGACTGCCATTTCTATAAAAGGAAATAAACAAGGCCACCTTTCTTGAGCTTTTTGTTGATAATATTGGAGAGATTTTTGTACTGCTTGATTAGTTTTTTTGAGTCGCATATTGGTTTGTTGATATTCGGCGACATTTAAAATAAAAATACTATTTACTTTCGATAACCAACGATTAAAAAATAGTTGTTCTTCTGCTTCTGTTACATCTTGATTTCTGACAAAGGATGTTCTGACTTCACAGGAAATTCCTAATTTATCTCTAATTTTCAGGAAATTAATTACATTAGATTCTACTCGGTTAAAATCAGCTCCTCTAACTTTTAAATAAGTTTCTGGAGTTGCTGCATCAATACTAATATCAATACTGGTTAATCCGGCTTTTAATAATGCTGTAGCTCTAGTCTCATCCAGCAGTTGACCATTAGTTGTCAGATGAACTTTAGGAACTCCTTGCTGTCTACAGAGTTGAATAAAATCTATAATTTGAGGATGTAGAAGAGGTTCTTCAACACTGCCAATAAAAATGGTAATTCCGGCTTTGCCACAGTCTTGTGCTAGTCGTTCCATCATTTGCCAAGACATCTGTTTTTTCCCTTGAAAAAAGTCTGTGGTATGAGTTGGTTTTAACAGAGAACTGTGATAGGGACACATGACACATTTGAGATTGCAGGTATTACCGACAATTACTCTGACATAAGAGGGATTAATTGCTTTTCCATAATGGTCAGTAAAGTAATGTAGTTGTTCATCAATATCAATTTCAGATATTAAGGTCAAAGGAATGCGATCGTTTTTTTTACCTGTTAAGAAATCTTCAATTTGTGGCTGTAATTTATGCCAGATGTTACTGAATTGTTGGGGATATAAATAGGCTAATATCGGATAAGTGGGTAAACCTAATTCTGAGAGAATAGGCAAAGTTGGTTGAAAAACAATTATGGAATTATCTTCTTTGGCTGTAAGTAATAATTTTTCTAGGCTTTTTGGATGTAAAGGAATACCATGAGGGGGAATTTCTAGTACCCTATTTGGTATTTTCCAGTTATCATCGATTGGGGTAGTTAATAGTTTTTGAGGATCGTTGATCATCATTTTTTTGTTACTTGATTAAGATATGTTTATGGAGTCTGTTAGTATTTTAGTTATTGTTTTTCAAAAAAACATCCCGCATTTGTGATGAGGCTGGTACAGTCTATCCTAAATTTCAAGATTTTTAAAGATGTAACTAGTAACAACTTGCTGTTAGTTGTTGGAATATAAGGATTTTCCGAGTTCTAACTGTGGTCATGTAGTAGAAAAATTACCTCTAAAGATTAGAGAGTGGGATTGTCACTCCTGTGGTAGTCACCATGATAGGGATATAAATGCAAGTATAAATATTTTGGCTGCTGGGCTAGCAGTGTCAGTCTGCGGAGCGACCGTAAGATCTGAAGGGAACAAATCCCAGAGGACAGGTGCGATGAGGCAGAAAACCCCTAACAGCAATGCTAGGGAATCCCGCGCTGTCTCGTAAGAGCAGCGTCGGGAGGATGTCAACACTCTACTTTGTGTAAGTCCCATTATTGAATTCTCATTCCTGACTTCAGCGATCGCTATTTGAAAAGTTTTAATTATCAATTTCAGCTTCTAATTTTAAATTTTTCAACTTTGTCATCAACCTCTGACAAAAAACATCAAAAAAAGCCTCAATTAGCTAACGGAGTTTCAATAGTTTCAGCTTTCCCATGATAAAATTAATAGATAATAATCCAAGGGTATTTGTGACTTGATAAGATTTTTAAGCCCAAAACCATGATTATTTCGTTGTTTTTCAAGAAATTACCTGATATTTATTCAACAAAGATTGACTAATTTTCATCAGTTGCTCTAACAATGGTTTGACGTAGTTACAAATATATGGTAATGGCTAAATATCTTCCAAACTATAGCACTACATCTTTTAGTGAGGACGATAAATTTTAGTTATAGCAGTACGCAAATAGGTTAGGGCAATTGTAAACACTCAAACTCAATCAGGGATTACTTCTGACTTCTGACTTCTGACTTGCGCGTAGCGCTATAGAGCAACATATGATAATATCCATATCTGAAACTATTAATTTACTAAATAAGTATGTTGCTTCAAAATACACAAATGACTGCACAAGATTTCCTTGCACAACTTGATGAGATTATTGAAAAACAACATTTACTTAAGCATTCTTTCTACCAAATGTGGAATGAAGGAAAACTTTCTCTAGAAATGTTGCAAGAGTATGCTCAAGAGTATTATCTACAAGTTCATTATTTCCCCACTTATGTTAGTGCTACTCATGCAGCTTGTGATGATTTAGAAACTCGTAAAATGCTCTTGGAAAATCTCATGGAAGAGGAAATGGGAGCAGCAAATCATCCGGAATTATGGTTACGTTTTGCGGAAGGTTTGGGTGTAAAACGAGAGGCAGTTAAGAATAGGCAACATTTAGCAAAAACCAAGGAATCTGTAAGTATTCTCAAAGAGTTATCCCGCAGTGAAAATCCGGCAAAAGGTTTAGCTGCTCTTTATGCTTATGAGTCTCAAATTCCTGAAGTAGCTACTACTAAAATTGCTGGTTTGAAAGAATTTTATGGCATTAATTCTGAATCAGCTTTAGCCTTTTTTCAAGTACATGAAAAAGCTGATGAAATTCACAGCCAAGTTACAAGAGAAGCATTAGTAAAAATGTGCGAAACTGATGTTGAAAAACAGGAAGCATTATCAGCAGCAGCTAAGGCAGTAGATGCTTTAAATTTATTGCTTGATGGTGTTTATGAAGAATATTGTCAAGCTGTAAATTAACTAAATTTACAATCAAAAGTTTTAAATAATTAGGTTACTGATGAGAGACTAGGGGTTTTACATATCTGCCTCTAGTCTTTTGAATAGTAATTATTCAAATTGATTCTATATTATAGCTTATTAATTGCTCCTTGAGGCATATTTCCTGATAAAACTTGAATAATATTTTTAGCTGCTTCAAGAGCAATATCATGGCGAATTTCATCAACAGCGGAACCTATATGAGGTGTAAAAAAAGTCTGATTTTTCTCGGTTATTAATGCCTCACAAATGTCTTGAGGACGATGAGGAATTGCCCAATCTTCCATCTCAAATACATCAGCAGCATATCCAGCTAAATGTCCTGATTGAATTGCTGAGGCGATCGCTGTCTCATCTACAACTGACCCCCGACAAGGATTAATTAGGAAACTGTTTGGTTTCATCTGAGCTAAGGTATCTTGATTAATCAGATGATAGGTATTAGGAATTAAGGGTACCATTAATACTACATAATCACTAATTGTTAAGAGTTCTTCTAAAGACACTCTAGAGATTTTCCAGACAGTTTCTTGTTCTACAGATAAGGGAATAGGATCGCTGTAGAGTAAATTCATTTCAAATCCTACTAATCTTTGAGCTAAAGCTTTTCCTAATTTTCCCATCCCTACAATTCCTAGGGTTTTATGTAATAATCCGGTACTATAAAGTTGTGGTTTCCATCCTTGAAAGTTAGTATCACGAATTAGGCGATCGCCTTCTAACATTCGACGACCTAATCCAATTAGTAAACCAATGGTTAATTCTGCTGTGGGTGCTGCTAATAAATCGGGAACAATTGTGAACCAAATACCTCGTTTTGTACAAGCATCTATATCAAAATTATCATAACCTCTTAAAGCTCCTGCAATAACTTTTAATTGGGGACAAGCATCTAAAAAACTCGATTCAATATAGTCAGGCATAAATACCATTAAACCTTCAGCTTCTTTAGTTCGTTTGATAATTTCTTCACGAGATAATGTGTCTTGAGTTTGATTGAGAATAACATCACAACTTTGACTCAAATAATCAATAACTTCAGGATGAATCCAATGGGTAATAACAACTTTAGGTTTTTTATTCATAATGAGGAAGGAGGAAGGAAGAAGGAGGAAGGAAGAGGGAAGAAGGAAGAAGGAGGAAGGAAAAAGGAAGAAGGAAGAAGGAGGAAGGAAAAAGGAAGAAGGTTGATTTTTAATAGTAAACATCAAAAACCGAGTTTCTGGCTTCGCCAGCGTAATACCACATTAAAAAAAATGCTACAAAAAGATAGCTGCTCTAATTAATTTTAGATAGTTATATCTATCGTTTGGGTGCATCTCAATGCAAGAATAAAGCCAAAAATTTATAGTTTTTAGGCAACAGGCAACAGGGAATAGAGAATAGGGAATATATAGGAAAAAAGTATTTTTGCAAATATGAGATGCACCCTATAGTTTTTCCCTTTTTTTCAATATTTACTCCTTCTTCCTTCTTCTTTGTTCCCTCTTCCTTCTTCCTTCTTTCTTTGACTAGAATTAAATAAATTTTTGACGTAAATAATTACTTAAACTATCAACTAAAGTAACCATTATTAACACAACCAATAAAAGTGCGGAAACTTCCTCATATTTGAGTAAACGTAAGGCTCCAATAATCTCAAACCCAATGCCACCAGCTCCCACAGCACCTAATACCATTGAAGCTCGAAAATTGTATTCCCAACGGTAAAAAGTCACATCAGCAATTTGAGGAAAAATTTGAGGAAAAATGCTATGAAAAATAATTTGTAAATGATTAGCACCTGCAGATTTTGCAGCTTCAATCGGAGAATTATCTGTATGTTCTATAGCTTCAGCAAAAAATTTTCCCACCATACCAATTGAATGAAATCCTAATGCTAATACCCCAGGAAGTGTGCCAAATCCAACTGCTGCCACAAAAAGAATTCCTAGAATTAATTCAGGAATTGCCCTGGCTATATTTAGAATCATTCTTGATAGGAAATAAACAAAAGGATGAGGTGTAGTATTACGAGCAGCTCCTAAAGAAAGGGGAAGAGAAAGAGCAATAGCCATACCTGTTCCAGCAATACTCATAGCAATAGTATCAACTAAAGGTTTAATCCAGTCTAGAGCGCGACTAAAATCTGGCGGAAACATTTCTCCAACCATGCCAATTAAGTCAGGAACCCCCTCAGATAACCGTTGTCCATCAAGTAATCCCACACTCCCAAAGCTCACTAAAATAATGCCTAACAAAGTCAATGTTTTAGTCAAAGAAATATACCAACTTCTTTGTTGTTGACGGAGCAAACTATCAAATTTATTAGAAGTAACCATTATTTCAGTTATCAGTTATCATTTATCAGTTGTCAGTAAAGATAATTTTTAGAAGAAAATTGACTAATTTTTGTAAACATTCAGCGGTCAGCGGTCAGCCATCAGCCATTAGTTATTGCTTTTCGTTTTACATAAAAGCTTCATTGAAACTTGAGCTGCTTAAGAGCAGGGTTTAGAATTAAATATTACTATACTAATCCGGGTCTTATAGCTGATAGCTGATAGCTGACAGCTTATTTATTATTTACTCAATTCAGCAAAATCAAGATCGAGTAATTTTCCTAAGTCTCTCACCACATTATAATCTTCATCTGTAATTGATTGAAATCCATCTGCTTTAAATGGTTTTAGTATCGCTTCATCTTCTAATTCTAAAAATGCCTGTTGAATTTGTGCTTTAAGTTCAGGTTCTAAATCAGAACGCATTGTCCAAGGATATTGAGGAAAAGGTTTAGATTCAGCAATAATAATTACCTTATTTTTATCAATTGTTCCCCTCTCAACTAAGGCAGTGAAAATGGGTTTGCTCAACCCTCCCGCTTGTGCTTTTCCATTAGCAACAGCAACAGCAACAGCATCATGGGCACCCGCAAAAACTTCTTCATAATTTTCCCCTGGTTTTAATCCTTTTTCCATTAACATTGACTTGGGAATTAAGTGACTAGAAGTAGAAGCTTGATCGCCATAGGCCATAACTTTTCCTTCTATTTTTTCATAGGAATCAATTCCTGATTCTGCATTACCAATAACTAGAGCTTGATAAGTGGTTTTTCCATCTTTTTCTAAAGCAGCAAAGGGTTCAATATTACTTTTAGTTTTGGCTAAAACGTAAGATAATGGACCAAAATAGGCTAAATCTAAACGTCCTTTGCTAGCCACTTCAATCATAGAAGAATAATCAGTGCTGACAAATAATTCAATATCTTTACTTAGTTTATTTTCTAAATAAGTCTCAAGTCCTTTATTATTTTGAATGACAGTAGCTGCAGATTCATCTGGTAATAAAGCAACAACTAATTTATCAGGGTTAGCTTTTATATCTGCTTGTGTAGGCTGATTTTCTGTACTTGATGTTTGAGTATTAGAATTACTACAACTCACTAAACCTAACCAAGCCAAAAAAACCACTATCAAAAAATTTTTTTTGAGGATTAAACTTAACATAATCTGTCTTGACTAAACAATTAATGAAATAATTATAAATCTTGTCTATCAAAAGTCAATCCCTTTTTTTTCTAATGTGTTATAAATAACATTTATGCAGTTTTACTTAAAGGTAGAGTTAGATATATAGCAATTTCCAAAGTTATGAGGTAAAGTTGTTTTTCTTCTTTTCTATTCCCTATTCCCTGTTCCCTGTTCCCTTTGATAAATTTCTTCAAGTTGTTGGTTTTTAATCTCTGAAGGACTACCATCAAAGAGAATAGTCCCTTTACCTAATCCAATAATACGATCAGCATATTCTAAAGCTAAATCAACTTGGTGTAAACTAACTAAAGCTCCAATTCCATCTTCCTGACAAATATTTCGTAAATTGGATAAAACTTGATGAGAACTGGCAGGATCTAAACTAGCGATCGGTTCATCAGCTAAGAGAAATTTAGGTTTTTGGGCCAAAGCACGAGCAATTCCTACTCGTTGTTGTTGTCCTCCACTTAAAGCTTTCACAGGTGTTAAAGCTTTGTCTAATAAACCTACTCTTTCTAGACAGTTTAAGGCAATATATTGATCTTTTTTAGGAAGAGGGAATAAACTTCTCAGGGTAGAATGATAAGCTAAACGACCTACTAGAACATTTTTCAGAGCTGTTTGTCGAGGAATTAATTGATGTTGTTGAAAAATCATTCCTGTCCTTTGACGATGTTTTTGTAATATTTTGGGGTGATGTAAATTACTGTTACCTTCAGTAATGACTTGACCACTTGTAGGATGAGTAAGAAAGTTTATACAGCGTAAGAGGGTAGATTTTCCCGCCCCAGAAGACCCTAAAATTACCGTGAATTCCCCTTGAGTAAATTCAACAGAAATGTTCTGTAAAGCTATTGTGCCATCTTGGTAAGTTACCCCCAGATTATTCAGAGAAATCATAATGTTTGATTAGTTAAATGATTAATTAATTTTTCCTAGAGTTTACTTTTTATATCAATATTTGGTCAAGTATATAGCAATTCCCAAAAAGCGTGAGGTACAAAATTCCTTGGTTTTAGGGAGTAGGGAGTAGGGAGTATTCAATAATTAATAATTAATCATTAATAATTACCTCTTCTTTTCAAGGAGAGGATTGACTCAAAGGAAATTTTTTTCTTGTTTCTCCTTTAAAGGAGAGGCTTTAAACCTTAATTATTCGGTAACTCTGGTTTTGTAGGAATCGATAAATAAGAAAAAAAACTGTACCTCATTAGCTTGGGAAACGCTATATTTTGTGAAATTTTTGTCTAAATATCCCCAAGTTAAGTATCTATATTAAACTTCTCCATAAAATAGGGAGTAGGAATAAATAATTGATGTATCTAGTGTCGCTACGCGGAAGTTAAAAGTTAAAAGTCAAAAGTATTGATATATTGAAAAAGTTTAGGCAAGCTATAACCTTCAAAAATTGATGAAAAAATAAACCTCAGTATTTCAAGGTTATAGCTTTAACTGGAGGTATACCAATTTGATAAATGTTTGCTACAAATAGCTAGGGGAATTTTTTAGGTGTCAACCCACCCCTAACCTCTCCCAGGAGGGGAATTCAGGAGTCAGAATGAATAGCTTCGATACCATTTATTAGTTAAAAACTTATCTTATTAGTCAAAGAGACATCTCCTTTCAACAATTAATAATTACCTCTCCTTGAAAAGAAGATAATTGACGCAAAAGGGAAAATTTTTTCTTCTCTTGGTCGATTGGATATGGCGAGGAAACCCGCTCTTGACAGAGCCGCTCCGCTAACGCCATCCCACCCTTCGGGAAGCTGCGAAGATCGACCGCTTTTTTCTCCTTTAAAGGAGAGGTTTTAAACCTTAATTATTCGGTAAAATATTTTGACTGCCCTTATTATTAGTAATATTCTTTTTTCAAATTTATAGTACTAATAACTGATAACTGAAATAACATGAACGAAATTAAAATTCAAAGGCAATACGATGAACTTGCTAATATTTACGATTTACGCTGGCGTAATTATATAATTAATACTCTTACCTTTCTACATAATTGGGAGCAAATTGAGCCACAAGCAAGTATTTTAGATGTTGCTTGTGGCACTGGGGAATTTGAAAGACTTTTGCTTGACAAAAATCTAAAACAAGAAATTATAGGAGTTGATATATCTGAAAATATGTTAAATGTAGCTAGGAAAAAATATCAGGCTTATTCTAACGTTAAGTTTCAACAAGCATCTGTTCATTCATTGCCATTTAACAGTCATTCTTTTGATGTAGTTGTATGTGCTAATTCTTTTCATTTTTTTGACAAACCTCAAGTAGCATTAGGAGAAATGAAACGGGTGCTTAAACCAAATGGTAAAGTAATAATTATTGACTGGAATAAAGATTATTTTGTCTGTAGAATTTGTGACTGGTTCTTACAAATTTTCGACCCTGCTCATCAACAATGTTATACCCAAGCAGAATTACATCAGTTATTAGTATCTGCTCAATTTGAAGTACATTCTGCAACTAAATTTCGTTTAGGAGTTATTTGGGGAATGATGGCTGTAACTGCATTTTTTAGGAGTCAGGAGTCAGGAGTCAGGAGTCAATAGAAATAGCCTATATATCATTTATTAGAGTTATTAGAATAAAACTCTGTTTTTAGTAAAATAGACATTTCTAGGTAAATTTTTCTAACCATTGACGAAATTCACGGAGTAAAGCATTCTCTCCTTTTTCTCCTCGCCTAATGAGAAAGTTTAAAATAACTGACTTGGATAAAATTGGCAAAACATTTGACTTTTCTCGCTCCTGATAACTCCCATTTTCCAAACAATAAATAAATAATTTTTCTCCATCAAATCTCCATATTTCTCGGATACCTAAAGCAGCATAAATTGTTAAACGGTCTAAAGAACTGCTGGTAATATAAATCTCAATTGCTAAATCTGGAGGTGGGTCGCGATCTAAATCAAATTTAATTTTACCTCGTACTAATTCCTCATTGGTGATGTAATAACATTCATCTGGTTCAACCCCTTTTTGCAAATCTTTTCGACTTAATGTTGTCGAACCAAGACTCGATATTTCTAATCCTAATACTTCTGTAGTTGTTTGTACCAGTCGTCCTAAAAAACCTTTATTAATTTCATGTTCTGGTAAGGGAGTCATAATTTCTAATGTACCTTGGTCGTAGGTCAATTTTTTACCAGGATTTTCTGCTAAATCTAACAATAATGCTTGATAGGTTTCCCATTTAATTCCTGTTAATAGAGTTGAATTTTCTGGTTTTAATAGAGTTTTAGTCATGGTAATTTCAGTGAGGGGAGCCTTCAAAATCCCCCTTTCCAAGGGGGATTTAGGGGGATTTTAAATGTACTTTGTAACTGTGGGATTTGCTATAGTATCTAATATTCAAATAATTCTCTCTGCTCAAAATTACCTTGAGAATATCTAACAAAAGTTTCATCTTGGATACTGCCATAAGTGTTTTCAATAAATTCATGCCAAGACTGATTTTCAGGTTGGTTATTATCTTGAATTAAATTAATCATTGTCCCCAAAACCTGTTTTTCTTCTGGGGTTAAGTTATTAATAATTTATGCTAGGGATTTAACTAATTTTAAATTCATAAAAACCTCTAATAATTACTTTGGAAGGATATGGCAGTTTGTAGGTTGGGTTGAGGTAACGTTAGCGCAGCTTATCCGAAGGATAAACCCAACTCTAACTGCTTGTTTTAAATTTGGTATTGTTTGTTGGGTTTCACTTCGTTCTACCCAACCTACTGTTACTCAAATTAATTAATGTCACTTATCGCTACATTTGTCAAAGGAAAATCTAAGAGGTTGAATAGAAAAGTATAAGTACCTCACAACAAGAGGTGGCAATGCAATTTTTTAATGATGTGTAGAGGGAGAAATGGGTTATAAAAAACTGATAACTGATAACTGAACTGTACCAAGTATCAAAAATGCTGAAATAGAGAAAACTCACGAAATTGAGTTTCAAAAATTTTTTTATCTTAACGGTTCTAGCTTAGTATACACAAGGCCCCTGTAGAAGGGAAGGTGCCAATCCAAATGTGTATTCACCAGAAGTTAGGTCAGAGTCATCCAACCATTCCACTTCACGCCATCCGACTTCGTTACAGAACGCTTCCCATACTTGTTCATTACATTCTCTCGTACTAACCAAATTCTGATAAGTTCCCTCTAGGACAGAAAAGCCAAACTTACCTTTACTATATTTTACCCAAATTTGGTCTATTTTTCTAAGTATTGAAAGTGGAATCTCCTCATGAATATCTTCTTTGTGAATATTGTTTAATGCCATTACTTGATACAAAATAAATGCTGTCTCTTCATCAGCTTTTATCCATTCATCTTGACACAAATATTCTTCTAATTTAACATAAAAATTATCCTCTGATAGTTCAGTTTTGCTTTGCCTAAGTTCAGACTCATAAGCTTCATCAACTTCAGAAAAATCAGCATCAAGCATTTGATAAAACCCCCGTCGAAATCTCTGAGAATTTTCTTTGTTAGCAAACATTAAACGGAAAATCTCACGCCATTTTTCCTGACTTCTATTGTCTCTCCTGCCCCATACCTCAAACAACTTTTTCAAACCTTTTTCATACAAAGAATAAACATCAGGAACTCCCGGCAATTTAATACTCGAAATAATACGAGGTAAAATCCGCGAAACTCGATAAAGACGCTCAGATTCTTCTACTTCCGAACTAACCTCTATCAAACCTAAATCAATCCCTCTATTTAGTTGTTCTTTATAACCAGAAATAGACTCACAAACCGCCTCTAAAGCTAACATCGGTACAG
This sequence comes from Okeania sp. SIO1H4, assembly GCF_010672695.1. Classification (NCBI taxonomy): domain Bacteria; kingdom Bacillati; phylum Cyanobacteriota; class Cyanophyceae; order Oscillatoriales; family Microcoleaceae; genus Okeania; species Okeania sp. SIO1H4. The sequence goes on along the minus strand of NZ_JAAHGB010000055.1, from coordinate 2,525 downwards.
GAATTTCAAACACCAAACAATGACTCAATACCCGCACAATTTTTTTATCAACTTGTGCATAAAGTTCAGACAAAATAATCTTTCCTTGCCAATCTTCAGAACCAGATTCAAGCTGACTTAACTTCTCCTCAATATCCTCACAACCAAGCACATCTTTATCCAACCATTCCAATAAACGAGCATTTCCATCTGCAAGTTTTAACGCTCTTGCGATTAACTTTTCATCAACTTTTCCCGACTTAAAATTCTCCAGACGTTTCAACTTTTTCTCTAAGTCAGCTTTTCTAAATGCGTCTAAACCTTGTACCCAAAACTCATTTAATAAATCAGATTGAAACTCATAACGACAAGTAATAATAATTTTTTCCCTCGCACCTACTTCTCGAATTGCAAAAACCAAAGCATTTAAAACTTCTGCCGCTTCAGGTTTCAAAACATATCCGCCTTCACGAGGTTCGAGATTCCATTCAAAGTCATCGAAAAGAAAAAGAAAAGGTTTTTCTCCAGCTTCAATCAAATTTTCAAACAAATCTCGCAACCTATATTTAAGTTCATCTTGGTTATTCTTTAAGGCAAAACGTAGGTCAGCATCTCTCAATTTATCCGCCAATTTTTCCACTAAATTAGAATTATCAATTTGTCGCCACCATAAAACATTTTCATATTCCGATAAACGTTCCCAAAGTCGAGAAGCAATGGTACTTTTTCCCAAACCTCCCATACCATGAATTAATACTCCCAACTTCTCATCCAACTTAAAAGCACGGAGACAATTTTGTAACTGACGACGACGGCCAACAAAATCTTGACGAGTAGCAACCCTAAGTTTGCCTTCTGGATCTCTAAATTCAATAGTTTTCTGGTAACGGGGTGCAGGTTTTCTACCTGGTTTTCTCAAGGGAGTTACTAACGCTCCCGGTAAACTACCCGCCACATAAAGTCGTAATTTATGCCAGTCTCTAGCATTAACCTTAATTAATTCTTGGTAAGTTTCCGCTAATGCTACCGTTACTCCCTTACCAGAAGACAATCCCTGATATAGTTTTGCTGCTGCTGTCGTTGCGTCTGTATCTAATACCCGATCGCCCCATCCTAAAACTGCTGTTGCACCTTGACTTAATAAAGATTCTGCCATTGACGGAATATTTTCCCGATGTGAATATCCACTCCCACAACCGGATAAAAAAATCAGTTTTGGGTGCTGAAATTGTAACTCTGTAGCAATATCTTCGGCACTACTATATTCTGCTTCTCCATATTCTGTCTCAGTAACAAAGCAAGGTTTATTGTTCCGAAGTTTTGCATGGCCTGTGAGATGAACAACATCAAAAAAATTCTCTTCCTGACTTTCCACTAGATAACCTAACTCAGTCAAACAACCACTTTCTTCTACTTCTAAATATAGAGGCGATCGCTTAGTTGCCTCTAAAATACTTCCCTCCTCCGCTTCAAAATCAAGTTCAGAAAAATCGTCTCTCGTATTGCGGGGGGAACTTGCAATAAACACAACATTTAATGCTCGGTTATGAGGTTGATTTTGAAAAAAAAGTTGTTGATTATCTGTCATCCAACGAACAGGAATAATGGCAGGTTTACGCTGAACTAAAAATCCATTATCATCATGGAGCAACTCCCAAGGTAAATGAGCTAATCTTTCGGAAGTAGAAATTGCTAAAACAATTCCTTCCCGTTGATTTTTATCTAATTCTCTTTGCAAAATACGGTCATTTCCATCTAACCAATTATAAAGTCTTTGACCAGTTTTGGCGTATTCGTCTGGCAGTCTAGTGTAATAACCTCTCTCTAACTTTTCAATTAGAGCAGAAATTTCTGTCAGAGATAATTGATAAGATTGGTAATCATTGGGATTATTCCAAAAGTATCGGAATTGGGCATAATCATCCCCTATTAATTTCAAGTTTAAGTGGAGAATTTGCATAGCTATTTTATCCGAAACTTTCCAAAATATCTTTGATTTGTTCTACAGTTGCATCTTTCAGTAAAAGTCGCTTTTCTCCAGAAACAATTTCGACCTTCTCTAGTTTTTTCTCATGTTTTTTGAAACACTGAAAAATCTTCTCTGCAATGGTTAAAGTATTATTAATAATAACAGAAGTTCCTGAACCAATTCCAACTATTGTCAGAATGGTTGCTAAATCAATCCCTTTTTGATTGCCATCTGCATCTATTTTATAACTACCTTCTATACCTTCAATTTCCAGAATTTCTTCTGTAGCTTGGACAGCATCTAAACCATCAATAGCTATTTTAAGCATTATTCAACTCACCAACTTTTTTGATTTGATTATAACAGATACAGGACTTATACCAATTTTCTCCTTCTTATATCATGTCCGTTTAATTAGTGATCAAAAAATCATCTTCTCACTTCTACGGCCAGGGAAAACGCATCTAATTTTTTTGACAAATGACCAAAAATAAAATTTCAAATGGAGAATATGCGATCGCGTTGCGGACTGGCAGTCTATCGCTTCTCAAATCACTGTCAAAAATACCAAAATTTT
>NZ_JAAHGB010000054.1:0-50084 GCF_010672695.1 Okeania sp. SIO1H4 | reverse complement strand
TTTCTCCAAGTAATCCTGCTAAATAATAACGGAATCCCTTTTTTTGACCTTTGGTTTTAAATAAATCATCAAACTTTTGACACCACTTTTCAAAGCATGGAGGTAAGGCAGATAGGATTGTTTCTCTGATCGCTAGAGTATTTTCAGGTAAAAGTATTGCTATATAATGATTCGGTACTATTTTAACACATTTTTTTCCAAAAGTCCAGCTACAAGCAATTTTTTCTCCCGTACTGACACCTTTGGCAATGAGTTCTCTAGGAAGGGTTCCCATACCCAATTCGTTGCCAGCATAACCAATGCCAATGGAGATGATTTCATTGAGAGTAAATAGGAGATGCAAAGGAGCGGTATCAGCAGTGATATCCTTGCCGATCATATTCCAGACAATACCATCGTAACCGGGACCAGCTCTTTCAATGGCAATAACGTGAGAAACTTGTGGTTTGGCACTTTGCCAGGCATTCACAATAGAAGCAACAGAGGGATCTTCTACACTAGCTGCATTGACAGGAACAACATCAACAGAAACTTGATCCGATATTCCGGCTGCTTGGGCAGCAACCTTGACAGCGTTCAGACATAAAGGATCGGTCACTAAAGGGACCGGGATGCCAACTCGAAGTAATCCTGCTGCGAGGTGAGCGCAACCAATGGGGCCATCAGTTTCCGCCGCTGGAGGATTTCCTCGGGGAACAAAAAAGCCTGTCATAATTGCCACATGAGGGGATGGAGGTTCAGAATAGGGAGTGGGATCTTTCTGTTGTACGTTTCACATCCAATTAAAGGAGAACCGTCCTTGCCGAAATGAGTAAACCATCAAAAGCTAGAAATAGCTAGTACTTTGATAATTTGTAACATTTTGTAACTAAATGATTGACAAATGGTACAAAATCTTATGCCAATTTTTTAGTTGAATAGGTACAAAGTTTTAGGACTTTAGGGAGCAGAGAACTAGGAAGAAGAAAAGTAGAAAAAGGTTAATTTTACGCTGTATAGCTGTATATCACTATCCGAAAAACTGCTGTAACTTGTCACCAAAATGATTGTGAAATTTAACTTTTCTATACCTCAAAAAAAATAATCCCACTTTCAAACATAGTGAGATTATTTAACAAAATCAAACTTCAAATCTTTCTTATAAAGAAGAACCTACACCAACATAGGCACCATAAAAGAAAAGACCCACAACTACAAGTACGCCAGTTCCGGCAACAGTAGCAACCAACCATAAAGGAATTCTACCTGGTTCGGACATCATAATATTTCACCTCATTATTTCAAAACTACTTCGTACTAAAAAATTTTTACCTACAAGGTAATTGCTCAACAATATACTTGTTAACTTTCTACTAAATCTTACTAACAATAGGTCACCCCAATAGGGTGACTTAATATTAGTAATTTCTCTGTTTTATTTCTCAAATTAGTTAAAGAAATAACTGGAAAACAGAATACCAAGAACAAATACTAATAACAAACCAAGGTAGAGTGAAGTACGATTTAACTCTACTGGTTGTTTATTAGTATTTTCGCTACGATCTAAAGGCATAATATACTCCTATCTTTGAATAAACTGCATAGCTGCGATCGCACCTAAAAAGAAAACTGTAGGCACGCCAAGGGTATGAACTGCTAACCATCTAACTGTAAAAATTGGATAGCTAACTGGTTGATTTGGATTTCCGCTAGTCATAATAAAAATCTCCTAAATTTTCAACTATTCACCAATAAATTCATCAATTTGTTTTTTAGCTTCAAAACGGTCTGATACAACTGGTAATTCTTGTCTTTGCTCAGTATAATACTCGTTAGGTCTAGGTGTACCAAAAACGTCGTAAGCCAAACCTGTACTTACAAATAGCCAACCTGCAACAAACAGAGCTGGAATAGTGATACTGTGTATTACCCAGTAACGAATACTTGTGATGATATCTCCAAACGGACGCTCACCTGTATTACCGCCAGCCATCTAATTTTATCCTCCAAATTATCTCTAACCATCATCTAATATGATAGTTTTAAAACCTTTCTAAATACCTCATCCCATCACTAATTAATGGTTTGAGTTTTTTGTCTTTGTTAACAACTAAAGATAGACTAACTTTTTGCCTTCTTTAAAATCTGTTATTTTTATCTGTTAGTTAGACGGGATCAATTATAACATATCCAGTCTAAATTTTCAGCTACTCAAGCAACATCAAGAAATTAAATTTTCCCACCTGAGTGATACTACTCAATTAAAATTATGAGGAAGAATTTTTCTCTGATCTCTTGGTCAGCGTTCCCTTGCGACTGGCGTCGTCGCGGGGTCTGACCGCATATTGTATTGAGTTTCAAGCTGCTTCTGAAACTGCTGAACCATTGTATTTCAACACAGTTCCTCTTTGACCAAGAATAAAACCTTTTTCTTGGTTAATAAAAACAATTTTGTAGAAATTTTCTGGAACATTCTCTACATCACGGTCTTTTTCCCAAGTCTGACCGCCATCAACACTGCGAAGTAAATTACCACTACCACCAGAGACCCAAATTTCATCAGGAGTTCGATAAGCCAAATCTAATAAACCCCAACTTGTGGCATATTCTGGAGTAATAGCTTCTCCCCACTCTTCAGGATTTTCTGGATCGCTAAACCGCAGTTGGCCTCCTCGTGCTAATAGCCATAAACGACCATCATCAGTGAACCCCATATTTTCCAAACGGCGAGAGTCTTGACGATTATGAGGAGTCCAAGCTCTTTGGCCTGGTTCCCAACTAGAGTAAAAATTACCCTTTGCCGAAACAGCAATATAGTTACCATCAGGAGAACGGGAAATATTTCTCACTACTCCCACAGCATCCTCTACTTGAGCGCGCCAATGTTGGCCAACATCTTCTGTGCGATAGATAGCTCCCACATCAGTAGTCATCTCAGCAGAATTAGGCCCAAGAGCAATAATAGTATTAGGGGCACCTGGCAATTTAGAACTTAGAGGAATCTGATTCCAAGACTCTCCTTCATCATCCGTGTGTAGAAGTAAAGAAGGCTGTCCTAAAATCCACCCTTCCTTACCATTAAAACTCACTGAAGTCAAGCGAACTCTTTCTTCTATATCAATACTTTTAGGTTGCCAAGTTTTACCACCATCAGTAGTCTCTAAGAGAGTAGCATTACCACCAACAATCCAACCATGGTCAAGATTACCTGTAAATCCGATATCAAATAACTTAGCCTCAGTTGGTAGTTGAACTACTTCCCAGGGATTGTAACCTATTCCAGGTAAAAAGGCATTTTTGCAGCCACTACAAAGTATAACTGCTGCTAGTATTATGAAAATTTGTTTCCAGGACTTTACTATTGAGTGCATCACATTAAATCATTAATAAGCCTTTAGGCCATCTTATCGTAAACCATATAAGCTCAAGAAAAACAAAAATCCTGCGGCTAAAGCGCCGAAAATTAGAATATTTTTCTGGCTTGGTGTGAGTGTATTAACACCAAAACCATATCCAAGGTTTTCTTTGAATCCGGAAGGACCTTCAGCTGGTCCAACATTCACAAATTGAACCTTAGTTGCTGCACAAACAGGACAGCGCCAACCAGGGGGTAAATCTGAAAAAGCAGTTCCGGGCGGAATATTACCAGTAGAACTTCCCTTCTTCGGTTCATATATATATCCACAGGCTCGACATTCATACCGATCCTGTTCCTCTGTGGCCTCAGTGACTTGCTCGCTCATAGTTCCAAAAGATTGAATAGCAATTATGAGAACATCTTTAATTATTATTACAGAATTGGTGTAATTCGAGGAGATGAGTATTGACAAATGATTAATACCCAACTTGATACAGCTACTTTTAGCCTTTTTGTTGTGACTTTTGAGTTAAAAATTAGAGTGACAAAAGCTTGTGGCTCTAGTCTGATGAGGGTTAAACAGCACAATCGTAACAATCGCTAAAAAAATAATCTCTCGTTATAATCTTTAACTTAACTAGAAAGTGTCAAAATGTTCACAGATAAAAGTCCTAGTTACTTAGGAAATGTAGGTTAATTGTGTTTACTCTTAGTGGTTACGAATATTTTCTAGGCTTCCTACTAATTAGCAGCCTAGTTCCAGTTATTGCCTTAACTGCATCTAAACTACTGCGGCCTAAAACTCGTGGCCCAGAGCGACGAACTACTTATGAATCGGGTGTAGAACCAATTGGTGGAGCTTGGATACAATTCAATATCCGTTATTATATGTTCGCCCTGGTCTTTGTCATCTTTGATGTAGAAACAGTATTTTTATATCCTTGGGCAGTGGCCTTTCATCAATTGGGACTTCTAGCATTTATAGAAGCCCTAATTTTCATCACAATATTAGTTGTTGCTTTAGTCTACGCATGGCGTAAAGGAGCTTTGGAATGGTCTTAAGTCCTAATCAAAACCAAAACATTATAAATCCTATTGAGCAATCTCCCCAGGTTACTCAAGAACTTTCAGAGAATGTTGTGTTAACTACAGTTGATGACCTTTACAACTGGGCACGACTTTCTAGCTTGTGGCCTCTACTGTATGGTACAGCCTGCTGCTTCATTGAATTTGCAGCTCTGATCGGCTCTAGATTTGACTTTGACCGCTTTGGCTTAGTGCCACGGTCTAGCCCTCGGCAAGCAGACTTACTAATTACTGCAGGTACAATTACCATGAAGTATGCCCCAGTCTTGGTGCGTCTTTATGAGCAGATGCCAGAACCTAAATATGTAATTGCTATGGGTGCTTGTACAATTACTGGCGGGATGTTTAGTATGGATTCACCTACAGCAGTTCGTGGGGTAGATAAATTAATCCCAGTAGATGTTTACATTCCTGGTTGTCCACCACGTCCAGAAGCAATTATTGATGCTGTCATTAAGCTGAGAAAAAAAGTTGCTAATGAATCTTTGCAAGAACGTGCTCAACTGCAGCAGGTACATCGCTACTACACTGTTAAACACAATATGAAAGTGGTTGAACCAATTCTGAATGGTAAGTATCTCAAGACATCAGACCGTGAAACACCACCAAAAGAATTGACAGAAGCAATAGGTATGCCTATACCACCTGCACTGCAAGCTGCACAAAAAGAGGAGGTAAATCGTGGCTGAATCAGAAGCTCCAATAGTTGAAGCAGGTCAAACTTCAAAATGGCTGACAGAAAATGGCTTTGAGCATGAGTTTCTAGAACCAGATCATCTGGGGGTAGAAATGATCAAAGTTGACAGAGAATTTTTAATTCCCTTAGCTACAGCTTTATACGCTTATGGGTTTAACTATCTACAATGTCAATGTGCTTATGATGCAGGTCCTGGACAAGACTTGGTAAGTGTTTATCACTTAGTTAAGGTCAAGGACGATGTAGACCAACCAGAAGAATTACGTTTAAAGGTATTTGTGCCCAGAGACGATCCTAGACTTCCTTCCGTTTATTGGATCTGGAAATCGGCTGATTTTCAAGAGCGGGAATCCTATGATATGTATGGGATTATCTATGAAGGACATCCTAATCTCAAACGCATTTTGATGTCTGAAGATTGGGTGGGTTGGCCATTGCGTAAAGATTATATTTCTCCAGAATTCTATGAATTACAAGATGCCTACTAAATTTTAGGTTGAAACTTTGACCTTTTGACCTAAGTAGTATTAGTAATAATAGCCTTTAGACAATTGGTAAAAAAACATTAAACAGAGAAAATTAGCTTGATTTGATATTTACATTCAAGTCAATTTCTATCTATTTTCTTAAGGTTTCAGGAAATAGGAGAAAATTTTTCTGGAATTGGAACTTGTCATAGATTAATAACGTCCCGACACCATAGCACCCCCCTATTTTTTGATTAGGTGGGTGCTTAATATTACTAAAAGATTCAATAATTAAATTTTGTTTATGGGCTCAAAAATAAAGTATTCTAGTCTATTTTCTAATCTAATTGTCACATTCTTGTCAACCTGATATAATCCTCAGCGTCCGCGCTTTAGCTTTACTCGTTATTGGGTGATAAGCATTATATTGATTTAAGGTATATCTGTATTATTGGTGTAGTGGTTTTTAGCCATTAGTTAAATACAAATCGCTATCAAAAAATCTTGAAAGAGAACTCCTGCTATAATCGCGAGATTTAGCGATGAGATGAATTTCAAAGTTGTAAATTAATTGAGTGGTAGCGAATTAGTAAAGGGTTAATAGCGGTGGGGCACACCGTTCAATAAAAGCGCACCGCCTGCGCTGAGGTTTCCTCAGCGTAAAGACGGAGCAAGAAAAGCTTGTGGAGACGGTCTGGCAGGGGTACAGCTCAACTTGTTTGATTTGTTATCTAGTTAAGAGTTTGTGAAGCAAGAATCCCCCGTTATAATCAAGCGATTTAACGCTGGGAGTGTCAATAGCATAAATTTACGGTGGAGGAGTTAGAACGTGAATGATGGTATGAGAAACAGCTCCCAACTTGGCGGGAGCGGTAATATAGTAGGTGTCACATTTAATGACATAGATGGGGATGGAATTTTTGATACAGAAGATCAAGCAATACCTGGTGTTACAGTCTATTTAGATCAGAATAACAACGGTATTCAAGACCCCAATGAATTATCTAACATTAGTCGTTCAGATGGTGTCTACAACTTTTTGGGATTAGTAGATGGTGAATATTTTGTCAGACAGGTTCCACCCAGTGGCACTGTTTCAACTACACCACTGCCAGTACCAGTGAGCATAGTCGGTGGAAGTATGGTCAGAGAGAGCAGGATAGCTCTTGGTAGTGGCATAGGTAGCCCAACACCAACTCCCACTCCAGTTCCCACTCCAGAACCTACTCCAGTTCCCACTCCAGTGACAGGACCAGGTAGAGGTAATATTAGTGGTGTATTATTTGAAGACTTAAATATTAATGGTGTCCGTGACTCTGGGGAACCAGGAATTTCTAACAGCCAAGTATTCCTTGATGCCAACCGAAATGGCATTTTAGAGGAGGGGGAAGCCAGTACTTTTACAGATGAATTTGGTTTTTATTCATATGTAGACGTATTCCCTGGCCAATACAACATTGACGTTATCAGGGAACTAGACGAAGCAAGAACAACTCCTAATTCAGTAATTATAATTACTGGTCTAGAAGAAGAACAACCAAATATAGCTCTAGATATTGGTATAGTTACTCCTAGCGGGACTGGTAATGTTGAAGGAGCGAAATATCTCGATCTTAATGCTAATGGTATTTTAGATCCTGACGAGCCTGGAATACCAAACTTTACTATCTATGCAGATCTCAATAGTAATCACATTCTAGATGTGGGTGAACCATTTGATATCACTGATACTAATGGTGTTTACTTCTTACCTAATCTTCCAGCAACTCGCCTGACTATTCGGGAGGCAGAGCAACAAATAGGATTCAATCTGACAACTGATTCTCAGACTGTTGATGTACCTGATGGAGAAACTTTATTGGGCATCAACTTTGGTAATGCTGAAAGAAATGTAATTGCCGGTGTCAATTTTGTAGATAACAATAGCAATGGTGCTATTGACCCAGGAGATGTAGGTTTATCAAACTCTACTGTATATCTAGACCTCAACGAAAATGGGATCTTTGATCCAGAAGAACCATTCAGAATTACTAACAATGAAGGTGAGTACAGCTTTAATACTTTACCACCAGATACTTATGTTGTCAGAGTAGTACCTCAACCAGGATTTACTCAAACAACACCAGATCCAGTTATTATTGTCACTAGTGGGGACGATTCTAACTTCGTAAATATTGGTACTGCTCCTGACACCCCTTTACTTCAGGGTGACTTAATTGGGAATAAGTTCAACGATTTTAATTCAAATGGAATTCTAGATCCAGGAGAACCAGGTTTAGCAAACTTTACCCTGTACTTAGACCAAAACGGCAACAATATACTAGACCCTACAGAACCTGCTGCAATATCAAATGTTGCTGGTGACTTTAGCTTTACTAATCCTCCTGTAGGAACTTACTTTCTGCGAGAAATACCCCAACCAGGTTTTGTGCAAACTACTCCAGATCAAGAAATTACTCTGAATGCACCTATTAACGTTTTGCAAGGTGATGCTCCCATTATCTTGAATGTTGGTAATGCTGTAATTGTAGATCCAGTTCCAGTTCCAGAACCAGTTCCAGAACCAGTTCCAGAACCAGTTCCAGAACCAGTTCCAGAACCAGCACCAGAGGAAACTACTGATGCTGACACTGCTACAACAGAAGTAACCACTGATGCTGGCACTGATGCAGAAGTGACCACTGATACTGATACTGCTACAACAGAAGTAACCACTGATGCTGGCACTGTTGCAGAGGAAACTACTGATGCTGACACTGCTACAACAGAAGTAACCACTGATGCTGGCACTGCCACAGCAGAAGTAACCACTGATACTGATACTGCTACAACAGAAGCTACCAGAATTAGTAGTCAAGTTACATTAACAGGCAGAATCGCTGGTACTAAATTTAGTGACAATAATGGCAACAATATAGTAGATCCAGATGAACCTGGTCTTGGTGGATTCACTATTTACCTAGATACCAATAATAACCAAGTTCTAGATCCCGATGAACCTACATCTATTACAAACGTAGATGGTAGCTATAGCTTTGAAGGTTTACCACCTAATACTTATGTAGTCAGGGAAGTTCAACAACCAGGCTTTATACAAATTACTCCCGATCCAGTAATTACCATAGTTGGGGGTGACGACGTTGACTTCGTGAATATTGGAAACCAACCTGATGTACAAATAATTCCCGATCCTCCAACTCCAATTCCTACCCCTCCTCCAACTCCAACTCCTACCCCAATTGTAAATACTGATAGCACGGGTACAATTACTGGTGTTAAATTTGACGACCGCAATGGTGATGGTTTAGCAGACACGGATGAACCAAGACTTATAGGTGTCGAAATCTTTGTAGACCTCAATAATAATGGTTTAGCGGAAGCTAATGAACCATTTACGCTTACAGATGCTCACGGGGAATATCGGTTTACCTTGCCACCAGGTAACTACAGAGTACGAGAAACACCACCTGCTGGTTTTGTTAACACTACTCCTACTCCTATTGTTCCTGTTGTTCCTGGTCAGACTGTCGTTTATAACTTCGGTGATAGTAGTATTTTTGACCCCAACACCAGCATTAGTGGTGTAATCTTCACTGATAGTAACAACAGTGGTTTTCAAGATCCTGGGGAAGCAGGTATTCCAACTGCTCAAGTTTTCCTAGATCTAGACGGTGACGGAAACCTAGATAGCAGTGAAGACCTCAACCTTAACGGTGTACTGGATGATGGCGAAGACCTAGACGGTGACGGAAACCTTGATATAAGTGAACCTGAAACTTTCACCGATCCTGATGGTCGTTATGTCTTTAATGGTTTAACCCCAGGGAATTACACAGTTGATGTTGTTCTGCAAGAAAACTTATTCCTAACTAGCAGTAATCCCATTATTAGTGTTACTGTTGGTCAGGTACTACCAGATCCCAATATCTCACCCACTCCAATTAATCTTCCTCTCGGTCAGAGTCTAAATGATGTTGACGTTGGTGTTAACGTCACATCACCAGATGAAGATACTGTTAGTGGTATTGTATTTGCTGACAACAATGGTAACGGACTATTTGAACCTCTAAAAGGGGAAGTAGGTTTGCCTGGTGTTGAGGTGTTCCTAGATGTGCACACAGATGGACAGATACAAGGCTTTGAACCAAATCAAATTAGTGGTCCAGGTGGTACTTATGGTCTAGATACATCTGATGTATCAGGCTCATTTCCGCTTCTACAAATTCTTGATCGCACAGGGTTCATTCAAACTACTCCACCAGCATTTGTATCAGCTGACGGTAGTGTTGTTTACAACTTTGGAAACCAACCAGAAACCTTAATTACTGGAATTGTTTTTGAAGACTTTAACAGTAACGGTATCCAAGACTTTAACGATACTAACGGTAATGGCATCCTTGACCCTGACGAATTTGTAGAAAGGGGTGTTCCTGGTTTCCGTATCTATGTCGATATCAATGAAAATGGCATTCTTGATAATGACGATATTGAACCTAATACCTTTACAAACACAGATGGAGAATATGCAATTGTTGGTTTGTTACCAGGTACTTACACACTACGTCTGATTCCAAATCCGGACAACTTTACTTCTACTACTCTAACAGACCTCACAATTACTGTTGATGAGTTTGAAAATTCCAATCTGGAAATTGACTTTGGCCAGTCTCCGATAATTCCTCCTCCTGGTCTTGCTAATATTTCAGGTATTGCATTCATAGATGAAAACGGAGATGGTTTAGCAGATGCAGGTGAACCTCAACTACCTGATGCTGTTATCTATATAGATGCCAACGATAATGGGGAACGAGATGATGGCGAAAGATTTGCACTTACCAATCAATTTGGTCTCTATGATATCCCCAATGTATCTCCAGGAACTTTTGTAATTCGTCAGGAACCATTTCCTGGTTTTACCGACTCTACTACTCCAGAACCAGTGATAATCACTTTGATAGAAGGGGATAACGCTGACTTTGTTAATTTTGCCAACGACCCAACAGGGTTACCAAAAGCTGTTCTTCCTGTTGTTAGTATTGGTGGTATTGTTTTCAATGATATCAACGGTGATGGTCTGTTAGATCCAGGAGAGAATGGTATTCCTGGTACTACAGTATTCCTCGATCGCAACGATAACTCAATTCTAGACAATGAGGAACGTACTGCGATTACTGATTCACTGGGTGTATACGACTTCGATGGTTTACCTCCTGGTACCTATACAGTCCTGCAAATTCCTCCACCAGGTCTATTCCAGACTACCCAAGACCCAACTCTAACTCTGTTTGCAGGGGATGATGCTAATTTTGTCAATTTTGGCAACAGTGCTAACCCACCAGTTATACCACCTCAACCACCCATACCACCTATTGGTACTGGTAGCATTAGTGGGATAACTTTTGAAGACCTGAATGGTAATGGTTTCCTAGATGCTGGCGAACCTGGTATTGGCGGTGTTGTTATTTACTTCGACCAAAACAACAACTCTGTTCGAGATGCTGATGAAATATTCGTTGCTACTGATGCCAACGGTAATTACGGTTTCTCAAACTTAGCAGATGCTAGTTATACAGTTCGGCAAGACCTAAACCCAGATCAGGCAGCAATCTTTACTCAAACTGTTCCTGGTCCTAATGAACCAGTATTTATCAGCACTTTTGGTGGTGCTAATGTACCTGGTGTTAATATTGGTAATATCCGTCTATAAATATCGAGATAAATCTAGATATTTAGATAGCAACAAAACTCAGGGTGGAAACTGAGATAGAACTATAAAATTAAATTTTTAGCGTAGTCAATCATTTTGGGAAATTTGACTACGCTTTTGTTTTTTTGACCTGTTATATCATGTCCGGATAATTAGGGTTTGCGCTTCACTAGTCTTTTAGTAGGGGTAGGAGACAACCCACCCCTCGCCCCTCCCCCTCCCAGGAGGGGAAGACAGGAGAAATGGGAATGAGCCAGGAGGTAGGAGTAAGAATTTTCCTAAGATTGTTCTGCCCAACTATGCGCCTAAAATACGCTCCTTTTTGAGCGTTTTATATCATGTTCCCCTCCGGGGGAGCTACGAATTGCGGATAATCAGTTATAATAAATCTTCTGCCTTCTAACCTTGCTCTTTCCCTTCTGCCCTCTGCCCTCTGCCTTCTGCCTTTGGTCCACAGATATTATAAGTATTCAACCGAACATGATATTAGACGTGATACCAGGCACTTTTTTCGACCCCAAAAAGTACGCCTGTTTCAATTCACTTACCCTTTAAAAGTGAGAATTTTGGGGTGAGGGGGGCATAAAAATCAAAGAACCATTATTCCTCCTACTTTCCCTGTCTTCCCACCCTCCCCGCACTTTACTTTTTTCAGCTACGCGATCGCACTCCCACTCACTAATCCTCTTTTCATTTTAATAAGCACCTACGCAGAGCGAATCACTTACCTCAAAAATACACGAAAATTTCTTGACAAGCAACTACCCTGTATTTCTTACGTATCAATACTTTGAAAAAATGGCCAACGAGAAGCGATAACTACGTTTAGCTGTGCTATCGCAGCCCAAATTCCCCCATTTTTTCCCCTAAATAGCTCATTTCAACTTTTTTGGCAAAAATCAGTTTAAATTCCAAATATATTTGAGACTATTTCATAAATTTAATTAATATAAATATATTTTACCGAATAATTAAGTCCAGTAGGGTGCATTAATGAAATGTAACGCACCATAATCAAAGAAAGAAGAAACAGGGCGATCGCTCTGTGCTCCTAAGAGAAAACCAAAACCAACCAATCAAGTACTCCAGTAGTGAACTGACACACCTAATTTTCTGCAAAATTTGTAGGGTGCATACTACTTACGGTTAAAATTCAATTGTATTAAATATTACAAATCATCTTATACAAAAGTTATATAATTTTAAAATTCAATGCAAATAAAATTTCAGCCCAAATTTAATTATTAAAAGAATTGTCTGTAGTAATTTCTACTCCTAATTTTCCAGCTAACGTTTTCAAGCTGGATAATGGTCTAACAATTATTCATCAATATATTTCAGTCACTCCAGCAGTGGTGATAGATGTGTGGGTAAGAGCAGGTGCTAGGGAGGAACCCGATAAATGGTCAGGTATGGCTCACTTCCTAGAACACATGATTTTTAAGGGAACAGAAAAATTAGGTCCTGGAATCTTTGATCAAATAATTGAAAATCGTGGCGGAATAGCAAATGCTGCTACAAGTCACGACTATGCTCATTTTTTTATTACAACTGCTGCCCAATATGTAGAAGAAGTAGTACATCCATTGGCAGAATTATTGTTGCGTGCCTCCATACCAGAATCAGAATTTGCTAGAGAGCGGGAAGTGGTATTAGAAGAAATTCGTCAATCAGAAGACTGTGTTGATTCGATAGGTTTTCAAGCATTGATGGAGAATGTTTACAAATATCATCCCTACCGACGTTCAGTTATGGGTACGGCAGAACTTCTGAGAGAGCGAGAAGTTGATGAAATGCGTTGTTTTCACAATTATTACTATCAACCAGAGAATATGGCAGTGGTAGTTATTGGGAGAGTAGAGGAAACCCAGGTAATAGAATTAGTCAATGCAGCTTTTGCCAATTTTCCCGAAAAATCTTCTCATTGTCCGCGAGTCGAGATAGCAGCAGAGCCGTTAATAACTGAAGTTCGTCGCCAGGAAATATGTTTGCCAAGATTAGAACAAGGTCGTCTAACAATGGCTTGGTTAGGACCTGGAGTCGAACAGGTAGATGATGCTTATGGATTGGATTTACTGTCAATATTATTAGCCGATGGTAGAAATTCTAGATTGGTTCGAGAATTGCGCGAAGATTTAGGTTTAGTGCAAGGAATTGTTAGCAGTTTCTCTTTGCAGCAAGACTCAAGTTTATTTACAATTAGCGCCATGCTAGAACCGAAAGATATTCCAGAAGTAGAAGCACGAATTGGCGATCAGCTTTATGAGTTATTAAATCAAGAGATTTCAGAGGTAGAATTAGCTAGGTGTCAGCGTTTATTATGTAATGATTATGTGTTTTCCATTGAAAGTCCAGGACAGCTAGCAGGTCTTTATGGTTATTATTTTACTATAGCAAATCCAGAGTTAGCAATTAGTTATCCAGAAAAAATAGCAGCATTTCAACCACAAGAATTACTCAATTTAGCTAAAAAATATTTATCTCCAAATCGCTATGCAGTCACAGCATTAATACCTATTTAGGGTTTGCATAAGGAGTTAGGAGTCAGGAGTCAGGAGGAAATAAAGAAGAAGAAAGAAGAAGAAAGAAGAATAGTTTTTTGATCACGCTATTATCCGGACATGATATAATTTCATATTAATTTAATGGACATACACTTATTTGAGTTGTTACTATTTTGATTATAAGTGCAAAAAACTATATTGCTCCCAACTAAAATTCTAGGTAAAAGTTTATGTCTGATAATCTTTCATTACTAAAAAATCGAGACTACACATTTATTTTTGCTCGAAGTTTTGAAAGCTGGTCTGCTTCTAATGTGTATTATGAAGATTGGATTGCAGCACAAATAAAAATCATTGATTTAGCCAAGCATTGTCAATCATTAGATGATGATGGAATTACTGTTTACCTTGCTTCTAGTCCTTTTATCAAGCATACAAACACAGAAGTAGTAAAATTAGCTCAACTATTTCAGCTAAAAAATCCTCCAGAAATAATAGATGTAGTAAGTAGTCTAGAAGATGCTCTGGATGACTATTTTCAACGCCGAGATGCAAAGAAAACTAAAAATGGGGATATTATTCTAGTATTAGTAGATAAAATTTCTGATGAACAAGAAGCTTTGGTAAATTTAATTATTAATGCTACTGAAAAAATCGACCTAATTCCAGGTACAGAAAATAGTTATGAACTAGGAATTAGTTTTTTACAAATTGGTGAAGATCCAGAGACAAAAGAATGTTTGACTTTCCTAGACGATCATCTCGTTAAAGCTGGTGCAAAATGTGATATTGTTGACACGAAGTTTTGGTATGAAATTAAGCAAAAATCTCTCACAGATATTCTGATTCATGCTTTAGTTGATTAGCAAAGTACTAGCATTAGAAATATAGGAAAAAGTGATAAGAGGTTGACTTAATTAGAACATTAGAGAATGGCGGTAAAAAACGACAAAAAATCTTACTATTTGGGGTGCTTAACTGTTGAGTTTAAGCGGAGCAAAACCCAACTTACTGTGTGAATGATTGGCGATCGCTCCACATTAGTAATATGGACTACTATTTAACTGCAAATTCAGTATAAGGACGAATATGTTCCGGTTTAAATGCCAGAACAATTTGCTCTTTAGGAATGCCAGCTTCCATTAAGTCCGTAGCAATACCATCCTCTATTCCATCTCTTTGTATCCAGATTTTATGATCTATAATTTGCAAATGAACTAAACAACCATGTACTCTTTCTCTATTTTCCCATCCCTCTAAAAGAATGAGATAATTATCAGAATCTTGATCAACAATTAGTAACCTGTTCACTTCACCTGTTGCATAACATAAATTAGCATAATAACCCAGAGATTCAATAATAACTGTTCTCAAATTGTCTAAGTTATCCATTTTAATATTACTTCCTGAAGTTAATCGAAAACTAATAATTTAAGTCGTTGATTTTCTAATAAAACTTGACCAATGGGGTCTTCAAAAACGTCAACATAAGTTTCTTGATGAATAGCTAAATATAAAGTTATTTCTGGTTGTGTTCTTACTAATAAATCATAGTAAAGAATATATTGACCTAACGCTTTATCTAAATCATCTATAGCAGATTTACCAACAAAAAATTTTAACTTCAACGGCAATTTTTTGACTATCTTTTTCAGCAGCAATTAATTTTTATGCTCCTAAATCAACGCATAAATCTCTTTTTCCCCAGCGAATAATTAGGGGGTCATTGGTTACAATCCAGTCATCTTTCTCTAGGGCAGTTTTCACAGTATTATGATAAATATCTTTAGCTGGCATTTCTAATAATTTTTAATAATTGTTATATTGTGTTTTGTGGAATGTGCATCTTACCCATTCCTAATATTTTCACCGCAGGCAGGATACTCACCCCACTTATATTCATCCCATCCCTCAGCAATGCCCAAGATACTTAAATGAGAAGTGCTGTAAGAAATGCTATATGCTTTAATAAAATAGTAGTTAAATTTAGTAATTAAAGCAAATGGTCACTAGATTAATTAAATTAGAAGATGGGACTTTAGTAGAAGCAGAAATTCCTGACGATCAAGCAGAGACCATATCTAGTAGTACTATAAAAAAAGTCGAATCTACTTTTGACAAAGTTGAACCTATATTAGCTAATATTAGTCGTCCTATTGCTAAAGCTTGGAAAAAAATTGATCAAGATATGAAGGTAGAACAAGCTGAGGTAGAAGTAGCTTTTAATTTTGAAGGTAAAGGTAATCTTTATATTACTCAAGCAAAAGCGGGTGCAAATTTAAAAGTTAAATTAGTGCTGAAACCAAGACCGCCAGAAGATGATTAGAATGCTAGAAGAATCTATTGTTTTAATTTCCAGTGCTAGTAAAGAAGAACCAGAAGTAAATAACATTGGTACTGGATTTCCTTTTTATAGAGAAAAAATTTATACATATTTACTTACCTGTGCCCATGTTGTTAAAGATGTGGGTGGCGATGGGAATGTATTGGTGAATAATATTCCGGCAGAAATTGTAGCAATAGGAGATGTTAAAAGTTTTGATTTAGCCGTGTTGCGAGTTGAGGGACTTTTGCATATTCCACTGCTACAACTAATATGTTTATCCGAGGCAAAAGAGAGAAGTTTTCAGATAGCAGGTAACTATCTTTATGGTGAAGAGAACAAAAGAAGGCTCGAAATTATTAGTGGAGTTTTGGGTAAAAAGGATTTCCTCACTCAAAGTAATGAAAGGGTTATAGCTTGGGAGTTGTTAATAACTCAAAGTGACTGCCTTAAAAAAGGTCATAGTGGGGCACCTATTGTTGATTTAAAAACAGGTTTTGTTTTGGGTGTCGCTACTAATAAGGAGAGAGAGGGAAAAGTAGGACTAGCTATTTCTGTGGAAGCTTTGAAAAAGATTTGGTCTGAAATACCTCCTACTTTTGATTTGCAATTTCAACTAAACAGTCTAGTTTTTTCTGCGGAAGAAAAAGACTGGAAAATTTTCCAAAAAGTCTATGGTAATTGTTGCCCAGAAGACTGGCCCTACACTGATCCTCAGAATATTAAGGAGATGATAAATTATCTTCTGGATATGCCTCCGCGCAAGAATTCTTATAGTTCGCTGATAGAGTTTATTGCCCGTTTGTTGATAGAACCAGAAATTAAAAAATCTGAATATTATCAGCAATTAAAAAATTGGGGTGAAAATAATTACACTGATTTAGATAAATTATTAGAAAAGTTAAAAAATGTTAGAGAAGAACAGCAAACCAGTTATTTAAAAAGTTGCTTAATGATATATGTAAAACCTAGTTGTTTAGAAAAGGATAATCGGCGATATTTAGTGTCGGCCTGGTTTATTCCAAACCGCGAAAAATATAATTATCAAAATCCTGAAAATTGTTACTTTCTCGAAACAAAAAAAGATGATTTTTCCAGGGCAGAAATTATAAATTTGCTCAAAGATTTTTGGGATGAAAGTGACAAATACGTTCCTCAAAGCCATGGCGAGCAAAAAACTATTGTTGAATTATTTCTACCTAGAGAATTATTAACTCAAGCAGTGGAACTTTGGGAAATTGAACCTCTTGAAGATTTAGAACCTGTTGGCGTTGATAATCAAGTCGTTATTCGTTCTAGTCAGCGTCTGGAAAAAAATTATCTGAAAAATCGTTACCGCAATAAATGGATGAATAGATGGAATTATTTATCTGAAAAATTACACGATTTTTGTCATTGTTGTTTGACTGAAGAATGTAATGATGAAGCTTTAATTTTAAAACTTACTCAAACCCCATGTCCAGAAACTTTGAAAAAAATTGACCAAGCAGCAATACCAGTAGCTATTTGGTTTAGAAATAATATAGAAGATGTTGAATGTATCAACAGTATTTTTGCAGTAAAAGTTAAAGATTTGCTAGAAGAAGTTAAACAACAACGTAAAACAGCTTTTGAGGAAAAACAATCCCAACATATAGGAAATCATATATCATTATTTTGGGAAGACCCAAATTCCATTCCACCTAACATTTACTATTCAATGCCATGATGACATCTTGGAAAATCTTTCAGGGAACTCCTGAACAACCCCATAACGGGATTAAGCATCTGCCTAAACCCCCTAGTTGGCGCGACTTTAGCAATAGCAAAGAACAACGGGGTGCTACTTATAAACCCAAGGGAGAAGAAATAGACCTGGTTAATGCTGCTCTTTACCTGCGACGTCCTCTATTAGTTACAGGTAAACCAGGTACTGGTAAAACTTCCTTAGCTTATGCTGTGGCCAAAGAATTGCAACTAGGAGAAGTATTACGTTGGAATATTACTACTCGTTCTACTCTCCAGGAAGGATTATACCGATATGATGCTATTGGTAGATTACAAGATGCTCAGGGAAAAGATAATTTATCTGAGATTGGCAAATATATACAATTAGGACCTTTAGGCACAGCTTTCATTTCTAGCGAGCATCCTCGGGTACTGATAATTGACGAAATAGATAAAAGTGACATTGACCTACCCAATGACTTATTAAATATATTTGAGGAAGGGTGGTTTGAAATTCTTGAATTGGCACGCATCGCCGATCGCCTACCTCCAGAAGTTTCTGTGAGAACCAGTGACCAAAAGTATGCTAAAATCACTTTAGGAAATGTAAAATGTGGGGCTTTTCCTTTCGTAATTTTGACCAGTAATGGAGAACGGGAATTTCCCCCTGCTTTTCTGCGACGATGTTTGTGCTTAGAGTTGAAAGAACCCGATAAAAATGAGTTAACAGCGATCGCTATAGCTCATTTAGGAGAAGATATTGTTGAGAAGGCAGAAGATATAATTGAAATATTTCTCAAACGACGGAATAAAGGACAGTTAGCGACAGACCAATTATTAAATGCCATCTATCTATTGAGCGGTGAAAAATCTCCATCGGATTCTAAACGAGAAGAGTTGGTAGAAAAAATACTCCAATATTTGACCTACTCTGAAGAGCTATGACACAAAACAATGATTCTCGTTCTGATATATCTCTAGAGGAAAAACTACAACGTCTGCAAAATATTCTTGAAAAAGTCAAGTCTGACTTAACTGGTAGAGAGTTGGCAGAAATTCTGTGGTTTGCTGTGCAAATAGAAGGTGGGAAACCACTACAAACATCTACATCTGCTCAATTTCCAAAACCACCATTTCCTGAACATCAAATAGAATCGCCATCTTTGGCAAGCAAAGCCATCCCAGAAACTTCTGCTTCTCAGACAAAAAAAGAAAAAGCTGCTGAAGTATATCTTCCCAAAACCAGCACTACTGGAACAACTATCAAAATTCCTGCTGCTCCTGCTTTGAGAAATACCTTAGCTTTAGCTAGAGCAATACGCCCTTTAATGCGGAAAATATCTTCCTCTACAGAAAAAATCCTGGATGAACCTACCACAGTTCGACGTATTGTCGATGAAAAAATCTGGCTACCTATTCTCAAACCAGCACCTCAAAAATGGTTGGAGTTAGCATTAGTCATTGAGGAAAGTAACTCTACAATTATTTGGAAGCAAACTATTCAGGAACTTCAGGAATTTTTGGCATACCATGGAGCATTTCGGGATGTGCGAGTGTGGCGTTTAGAAATGAATGGCACCAAGGCACAACTATTTCCAAATATTAGTAAAAACAAACAACAACGTCCCCGTAACCCGAAAGAAATTATTCATCCACGAGGGCAACGTTTAGTATTACTGGTGAGTGACTGTGTTTCTATTTCCTGGCGAAATGGTTCCATTTATCCACTGCTGAGTTTGTGGGGCGATCGAGGTTTACTGACAATTCTACAATTATTTCCAGAAAGACTTTGGCATCGCACTGGTTTAATTCAAGGTATCTCTACTCAACTAAGCTCTCTGACTCCCGGAACTTTCAACTCTCAACTCAAAGCGGAATGGGAAATTGGTGATGAGTTAGAAGAAGAAGAGGAGTTAACCGATGTAGTCAAAGTACCAGTTATTACTCTCGAAGCTCAATCTTTTGCTAGTTGGTCTCGTGTCATAGCAGGTTTTAGCAGCAATACAACTGCAGGATTTATATTTTCCCCTATTTTAGTAGAGTCTGAAATTTATTCTCCTCAACCACAGGAAGAAACTATAACTGCTCAGGAAAGAGTAAGTCGGTTTCGTGCGACTGCCTCTAAATTGGCACGTCGTTTGGCAGGGTTGATAGCAGGTGCGCCAGTTAGTTTTCCTGTAGTTAATTTAATTCAACAGACGATGTTACCTCAGTCTAAGCAAGTTCATGCAGCAGAAGTATTTATGAGTGGGTTGTTGAAACGGGTGTCGTTAGAAGAAACAGAGGTAGAATATATTGAGTATGAATTTTATGATGGAGTACGAGAGTTATTGCTGCAGTCTGTGCCTAAAAGTCAGACTCTTTTAGTTATAGAAAAAGTTTCTGAGTATATTACTAAACGTTTGGGTTTGTCTGTGCTAGAGTTTGAAGCTCGTTTGTTAGCATCTTCGTCAGATTCTGAACTTCGTCCGTTTGCTCGTTTGAAAGCTCAGGTTTTAGGACAATTAGAAGGAAATTTGGTTTTACTAACTGACTTTCAATCCAATAATTTGGAGGAATTACTTAGCCAGAGAAAATGGGAAGAAATTGAATCATTAATCCGCCACGACCCTGAACTCACAGTCCAAAAATTGGATGATTTTCTCTACCCGTTAGAAACTAAACATCCAGATCGTTATGTTCGTGAAGCTGCCGTGCGTGCTTTAGGGAGGATGATTGATGCAGATGTTACTCAGAAAATCTTATTGCAAGCAGTTGAACCAATAGTTCAAACTCTTCGTAAAGATGAAATTAGTCAGGTGCGAGATGCCACTAAAGAATCACTTGAAAAAATTTATTATAAGGTTCGAGAGCAACTAAAGCAACCTTCTCCACACCCAAATATTATCCAAGTTGACCGAACTTGGAGGCGCGAAAATAATCAAGAAGCTAGTAGGTTTTACCATGAAATACTCCACGAATATTTACAAATTGAAGGTTTTTCTGAACTCCCTTCAAGTAAGTCAGAAGCAGTAAAGTTGCTCACAAAATTTCTTCGCCAGCTCAATGACCTAGACATTCTAGCTGCCACGGCAAGAGAGTTGGGAGAAAAAGGTTCACCTGCTGCCGACTCAGCAGTGCCAGAACTGATTAAAGCTCTAGACTTCAATAATAAGAATAGCGATCGCTATCTGCGACAAGAAGCAGCAATAACCCTGGGAAGATTGACACCTACGATAGAAATTGTAGATGCTCTCAATAAAGCTTGTCGGCAAGATGTTATTAAGCAGGTGCGTGAAGTTGCTTCTCAAGCATTAGAAAAAATAGCAAATCTAGATACTTTGATAGGAAAACGAGCGAAACGTCACCTTCAACTGATGCACCCAGACAGATTACAAAAGCTAGAAATAGGTATAGAAACTTCAATTGAAACTCTAAGATATCTTAGTAATTTCAGTAGCTTGAGTAACGAACTGCTCGATCGACTAATCGAAGCTGCTGAAACTCTTGGTAATTGCCAAGAACCAGAATTTATGGATGATGCAAATAACGTATTGATAAAAGTGCTAGAGAATGAAAATCCAAGTATAGTTGCTGCTGCTGCTGACGCACTAGGTAAAATAGGTAATTTACTCACTTTAAAACCCCTGCTCGGTAAACTCAAAAAAGTAGAACGTGGAGATTGGATTGCACGGGAGTACATTGTTAGAGCACTAGGAAACTTACAATCAAAGCTTTCAGAAGAAGATGAAAATATTGATCCAACACCAGTTATCAATGCCTTAATTGATAGGTGGCGTAACGATCCAATTAGTAGTGTTCGAGAAGAAGTTGAACCTGCTTTAGACAAGATATATCAAATAACTCGCCATCCAATTGCTTATAAAGCATTAAAGAAATATCCTGACTATAATCAGCAAAATGTTGCCAACTTCTACAAAAAGTTTTTTGATGAGTTTCCAATTACTAATAAATAATATTAATTCAGCGATCGCTCACCATCATTTATTTTGAAGAATTTAACTAAATTTATCTATGCAATTTTTCCTTACTTTTAGCAACTATTCTCGAACCATATTTATTAGCCCAAATCTGAGTAAATTCTGCCCCAAAAAATAGAATTTGCCAGGAGTAATTAATCCATAATAATAGTACCACCAAAGAACCCGCAACACCGTAAGCTGAACCTGCTCCACTATTACCTAAATATAATCCGATTAAACTTTTACCAACTGTGAATAATACAGCAGTAATTGCTGAACCGATCCAAACATCACTCCAGGCTATTTTTACATCTGGCAAAAATTTATAAATTCCAGCAAATAATAACATTACTATACCAAAGGAAATAGAAACATCAATCAGACTCCAAATACCATCTGGAGTATTAAGTATTTTATTAAGCCATTGATTAATTGCTGTTAATACAGCACTAGCTACCAATAATAAAATTAATACTAAACCCGCTCCTAAGACCATCCCCACTGACAACAAACGGTCTTGAATAAATCCGACAATACCGCGATTTGGTGGAGGTGAAACATTCCAAATCATATTTAAAGCTAGCTTTAATTGGGCAAATAAATTTGATGCTCCCCAAAACAGGGTAGCAAAACCGATGAGAGTGGCAACAATTCCTGACTGGGGACGAGAAATATTGATTACCAGTTGTTCAATGGTTTCTGCAATTTGCTGACCCATAAAATTTTCTAGTTGTGTAACTAACTCTCCTTCAGCAGCAGATTTGCCAAATACAAAACCAGCGATCGCCACTGCAATAATAAATAATGGCGCTATAGAAAACAATGTATGATAAGTTAAAGCTGCGGCTAAAATTGGTGCTTTATCTTTTTGCCATCCTTGAAAAGTTTTTTTGAGTAGTCGAAAGATTATTTTATAGTTCACAACTTGAGTTTCCTTGATATAAGTAGGGTTTGCGCTTCACTAGTCTTTTAGTAGGGGTAGGAGACAACCCACCCCTCGCCCCTCCCCCTCCCAGGAGGGGAAGACAGGAGAAATGGGAATTATAGAGGAGGTAGTCGGAAAAATTGTAAGAGTGATTTTTCTGCCATAATCGTCCCAAAATACTAGCTTTATCCAGCTCTTTGAGCTGAAAAACTGGCACTTTTTTAGACCAAAAAATGCTAAAACCAATATCAGTCAATGCTTTGATATTTAATCAGCAAGCCCTATTTAAAGATAAGAGTCCATATTTTAGGGGCGAATGCCATTCGCCTCTAACCATTGTATGACGACGACAGAATTATATTGCTCCGAAGCCAACGGATTTGATATCAGAGGCGATCGCTATTTCTTGAAGAAGGTGGAACGGGAAAATATCAGGAACGGGAACGGGCAAGATGCCCCCACGCACAAAACTATTAAAATCATCCCGCATTTATGCAACACCTAATTTATCCCTTGAGAGCTGATGGCTGACCGCTGACCGCTGAGTGCTATTTTAAAGTCTAATTGCTGCTCCCGGTCCAATGGGAATTCCGAAAATAAACCAGAAGATAAATAAAGCTGACCAAGATATTAGGAAAGCTAAAGAATAAGGTAGCATTGTAGCAATTAAAGTTCCCATTCCTGTATTTTTATCGTATCTCTGAGCAAAGGCAACAATAATTGGAAAATAAGGCATCAGAGGCGTAATAATATTAGTTGTAGAATCTCCAATTCGATAAACCATTTGTGTCAACTCTGGTGTATAACCAACTAACATTAACATCGGCACAAATACTGGAGCCATAATATTCCATTTAGCCGATGCCGAACCAATAAATAAATTAATAAAACCACTAACAATAATAAAACTTATGAGCAAAGGCAACCCAGTAAAACCAGTAGCTTTGAGAAAATTTGCACCATTAACAGCTAAGATAATGCCTAAATTACTCCAACCAAAATAAGCAACAAATTGAGCAGCAAAAAATGATAAAGCAATATAATAACCCATTAAACTCATAGCCTGAGTCATACCTTGAGCAATATCTTTATCGCTCTGAATTGTACCTGCTGCTTTTCCATAGACAATACCAGGCAGAATAAATCCTACCATTATTATTGGTACAATTCCCTGGAAAAAAGGAGAAGGAATAATAGTTAAAGTTTCGGGGTCGCGCAATATTCCTTCTGGAGGTAAAACTAATATTAATAAAAGCACTACAAAAGCCAATAAAGAATATCCAGCCCAACGCAAACCTTTTCGTTCAGCAGTAGTCAATTCTGGAATTTCTTCTTGATTAATTTCCCCATGATATTTACCAAGACGAGGCTCAACAATTTTATCCGTAATATACCAACAAACTAAAGTAATAACAAATGTAGAAACTACCATGAAATAATAATTAACTGCTGGATTAACTGTATATTCAGAATTAATTAATTTAGCCGAATTTTCAGTAATTCCTGCTAATAAAGGTTCGATAGATCCAATTAATAAATTAGCACTATAACCTCCAGAAACTCCAGCAAAAGCAGCAGCTAAACCTGCTATGGGATGACGTTTATATGCTAAAAATACTAACGCAGCAAGAGGAGTTAAAACCACATATCCAGCATCAGAAGCAAGATTAGACATTACCCCACAAAAAATAATCGCTGGAGTAATAAACTTTGCTGGAGCAACTAACACTACCTGACGCAGTAGAGCAGAAATTAATCCTGTAGACTCTGCGACTCCTACCCCTAACATTGCTACAAGTACGGTACCCAGGGGAGGGAAATTAACAAAGTTACTCACCGCTTCGGTAATTATTCTGCGGATACCTTCAGGAGTAAACAGAGAGACTGCTTTAATAGTTTCTTGAGTTGCAGGATGTACAACAGATAGATTTGTCAAATTAGCGATCGCGCTAATCAAAATTACTGCAATAGAAAGATAGAAAAATAATGTAATTGGGTCTGGCAATTTATTGCCAACTTTTTCAATAAAAATAAGTGCTTGATTAACTATGCCCAACTTTTTAGACTGTTCTGGGGGCGGTGTTTTCGTCATCTTGACTGTTTCCTTTGGAGATGAAAATACAATTTCTCATCATCATACTATCGGAAGGAGGAAGGAAGAAGCAAGAAGGAAGAAGGAATAAAATTAGCATAAAACTCTATTGCGCGATCGCTTCCAACTCCTCATAAAAATATTTTTGTCCCATTGGGGAATTTGTATATTATCATTTTCTTTGTGGGTTTAATACCCCACCGTCTACACGGTGTTCAAAATTACTTGGGGGAGCGTAGACGCGGAACGGCTTGTCGAAGACTATCCCCATGTAATTTTCCTCCTGTCTCCTGTCTCCTGTCTCCTTCTTCAAATTACTAATCAAGTGTACTACATAATTATGTTTTGGCCTAGTCAAGAGTAATTGCCTCAAACTCAAATCAGTTAAAAAATTTTTTTTCCTTCCAACCCTTGAAATTTTTGTCTTATATTATTTATGTAGTATAAAAATATAGATCAAAGCAAACCAAGTCATCTGTACCTTAAAAACAAAATAGATACTACATAGTTATTCATAGCCTTGTGGACGACTAGATAAGTCACTCTGATTCTCAGTCAGAGACAAGAGCATGGAAACTAAAATGTCTTGAGATAGGGTTGCTATGAAAATCAGCAAAAATGATGATGTAATTTTTATGATATGATGTCAACAAAATTAAATATCTAAAATAACATTAAATTCAGTAATTTATTAAGAAGTAAAATATGAAATTTTTATACCCATTAACAGCGACATTATTAACAGTATCCTGGTTAACTATTCCAGTATTTGCTCAATCTAAATCTAATTCAATGGAACGCATCAAAACTATTCAGCGTTTATTAAGTACTTATGAGTGTCAAGGTTGTGATTTGGGCGAAGCGGACTTAAGCGAAGCGGATTTAAGTGAAGCCAATTTATTAGGAGCTAACTTACAAAAAGCAAATTTAGCAGGAGCTAATTTAAGAGGTGCTATTCTCAGCGGTGCTAATTTGATTGAAGCAAATTTAGCAGGGGCTAATTTATCAGGTGCAATTATGCATGGTACAACTATGCAAAAGGCAGATTTGACAGATACTAATTTATCTTGGGCTGATTTGTACCAGGCATATATGGAGGAAGCTAAATTAAACAGAGCTAATTTATCTAATGCAAATCTTAATCAAGCAAAATTAGAGCAAACAGATTTTTGTGGAGCTACTCTACCTAGTGGTAAAAAAGGAGATTGCTCTAATGACAAAAAATAGAGATTGCTCTAATGGCAAAAATATAGAGGTTGTCGATTGGATTGACATCTCCAGGGGTTGAAACACCCTGGATTCTGCGGTTAACCCACCGCAAATGGGATAAATCCACATTTGCTTCAAGCCTGAAGGGCAGACTTCTAGGCTTCTCGGCATAGACTATTATCTAGCTGTTAGCTTACTTTTTTTGAATAGCTTTCACGAGTGGTTTTCTCAATATGTTGGAGCAATCTTCTCGCTGCTCTAGCTGCCTTCTTGCTTTTCGGTGCTGAATGCGGAGCTAACAGCCGTCGTAGGAAATCAATTCCCCGTCTCCTGTCCACCGGAATTTCACCGCACTAGCTAGAGATCATGGCAACAAACCTTGTTCTTACTTACTATTTCTATTATAGCAGAACTTCACTCCGCTTTATTACCCGCGTGTCGTTATTCAACCAGCCGTTAAAACGGGCGCTGCGTACTTCCTCCCGAAGCTTTTTAGGTTTTTATGCAAAGGTTTTGATACAGTTGAATTTACTATTTTGTTAAGTATAATTTAATACTACAGCAGATATTTCATCAACTACTTTAATTCGTCCTCTATAAATTGAACGAATTAGTAGGTCTATTGAGCGTTTTTCATATTCTTGTAAAGATTCATCAAATATAGCAGCCATTAATCCATAGCGGTCAGCTAGGGTAATGTAGCCGTTTTCATTGGCTTGAGCGAAAAGGTCTCCTAACGCACATGGAAGAAGATGGACAGGAGGATCTACAGACATAAGAATCACCTTTAAATTTTAGAGTTATAGTATTAATAATTTTTCATTGTTACATACTTATGCAACATTAATATAGTAAGTGTGATCACATACTAATAGTGATTTTAATCACTATTAGTATGTGACAACTAACAATGGGCTTAGTGACTTATGTTGCAAATCACTAAATTTAAAATTTTCCGGAAAACTGTACTAAGTATTAGGAACATATTAGGTGTACCTTAACCTTGTGGGAGCAACAGTATAACCAAAGTTCAATACTTTACTAACCATATTCTCAAATTTCAGGCTGAAAATTTTGATACAATTTAAAAAAAAAATCTGTAAAAAAGTGTTGACAAAGCTGATAGAAAAAAGTTAATATAATATCAAAAGCAAAAGACAGTCAGCCTAATCCGGCAAGTAAAGACACAGTAAGAGTGTAGCTGGAGCGGAGGAACCAAATACAGGGGGCTTATCTCTGATTAGAAGTCTTTGAATGTAGAAAAACAAAGATACAGAGAAGGGAATCTCTCAGCCCTAGCCCGTCAGCTAACTTCGTAGGCATTGAGAGGAGAATGAAGAGCCAACTTTCTATGAAAATTTAGACAGATTGTCAATTCAGTATCCTTGGTTTGTATAGGTCTGATTTGTTGCGCCCGATAAACCTGACTCTGACGATCTAAAATAATGTTAGAAAAACTGAATATTCCCTTTTTTGCGACGCTTGCCGTAGTTATTGTAATACCTCAACAAGCTGTATGGAAGCGCATCTGTCGCTTCGTCACGCCTGAATTAGTTTTATTACCGGCATTAGGATTCTTTTGGACTATAGTGTTGTGTTCTATGGTTAATACCTTTTTAACAACCTTCATACCCAGTCCTTGTTTGCCAACAGTTATCAGCACAGCTATAAACGTTTCTAAAGTTTCCAGAGGATACTTAGGAGTAGCTCAAGCTTTCTGGCAGTGTTCTGGTAAAACTCAGAATGTAAATGCTCTGTCTATTCCGCAAGTTGGTTCTCAACTAGAACAAGCTTACGCATCTGTTTAACACATATTATTGCAACATTATATTTAATAGGTACTACCTTACATGATTTTATCATTGCAAGGTAGTACTTGTCATTTGAAAAATCGGTGTTGATAAATTATAGCGCTGTGCGCAGGCAACAGTCAACAGGCAA
This sequence comes from Okeania sp. SIO1H4, assembly GCF_010672695.1. NCBI lineage: Bacteria > Bacillati > Cyanobacteriota > Cyanophyceae > Oscillatoriales > Microcoleaceae > Okeania > Okeania sp. SIO1H4. The sequence continues at coordinate 22,127 of NZ_JAAHGB010000054.1, read as the reverse complement.
CAGCTATTCTGGAGGAATAAATTGCCGATAATATAGACTTTTAGCTATTTAGCCCCTCCTGCAATTTGTAAATATACCAACGCTCATTGCTATACAAGATGAAAATTGTAGGGGCAATCCCCCAATGATTAACCGGGATAGGTTATATCATGTTCCCCCTCCGGGGGAGCTACGCTAACGGTTGAATACTTATAAATGACTGTTGTGAGTCCTCAGGAGTCAGGAGGAAATATTGGAGAAAAAGAACAAATATTGGTATTGGGGGTATTGATAATTTAAGTATTTGTTTGGTACTGTCGATACCCGGAGTCCTTAAATTTTATTATAACTGACCCGTCCGAACATGATATTACAGAGCGCTACCCCAAATATAAATCATACCTTCATTTACCAACTCCTTATATTGGCATTGGTGAAAAGAGGTATGATATAATGTCCCGATAAGAGCGCGATAGAACTCCGTTACCTTTACGCCACCAAAAAACTTTCTCCTTCTACTCGGGGTTTCTGGTTCTTTCTACCCTCCTGACTCAGTCCGACTGAGTTACCCTCCTGGGAGGGGCGCGCGGGTGGGTTGGGTTAGGGGTAGGTTGAGTCCTAAAGAATTAAGATGAATATCATACACGCGCTTTACCAACGCCGAAAAATCTATGGGATTGATAAATTAGAACAATCTATGACAAAGTATAGCAGAAGGAAGAAGAAAGAAAGAAAAAGAAAGAAGGTTTTAGTTATCTAGGAGAGAAGGAAAAATCTGGCGTTGTCTGAGTTTTAAGCTTTTGATATGTCCATGACCGCGTGCTTCGACTGCTATAGATAGTAGTTCTCAGTAGTTCTCAAATTTGGTGAGATACAAAAGTTTTGAATTTTAGGGGACAGGCAACAAGCAACAGAGAAACACTATAAGTTTTTGCAATAACCCAATTAACATACCCTAATGAACTAAAAACTTATCGGGCAATTTTGGGAGAGTTTTGACCTAGTTGACAATTTACGTTATAACGTAGTATAACTTGATAGTTCTTTACAGACGTGAAAAAATACAGTTTAAAAAAGGGCTAGAAATATGTACAAGTCAATTCGTACAAAGCTCAAACTAAATAACAAGCAGAAAACCCTGTTGGCTCAACACGCAGGTTATACCAGATGGTGTTATAACTGGGGTTTAAGCTTGTGGAATGCCGCTTATAAAAATGGTTATAAACCCAATGTTCGTATAATTAGAGAAGTTTTTACCAATCACACAAAACCTCTTTATCCTTGGATGAAAAACTTGTCCTCCCGGGTCTATCAATATGCTTTTCCTACGGAATGCTGCGCAAACATAAACTTAGGTGAAGCATTTAAGAGGTTTTTTCAAGGGTTGGGTAAATATCCAAGATTTAAGAGAAAAGGTAGGTCTGACTCTTTCACAATAGATAATTGCGGAAAACCAATAGAATTAAATGGATGGAGTCACAAATTACCTTTTATTGGTATTGTCAAAACTTACGAACCCATTGAAGCAACAACCAAAAAAATCACCATTAGTAGACAAGCAGGTGATTGGTATCTAAGCTGTAGCTATGAATTTAATTTTCACACTACATCCCAAAAAATTGATGTAGTAGGTGTAGATTTAGGTGTGAAAACCTTAGCTACATTAAGTGATGGGAAAGTATTTGAGAGTGTGAGAGCATATCAGAAATTTGAAGCTAAGTTGTCTAGGCTGCAATACCTAAATCGTCATAAAGAAGTAGGCTCTGCCAACTGGAAAAAAGCACAACAGAAGATAGCCAGATCGCATAGAAAAGTAGCAAACATCCGTCAAGACGCACTTCATAAACTGACAACATACTTAGCCAAAAACCACGGCAGTGTAGTCATAGAAGATTTGAATGTCAGGGGTATGTTAGCTAACCATAGGCTGGCGAAATCAATAGCCGACCAAGGATTTTATGAGTTTAGGAGACAGCTTGGGTACAAGTGTGAATGGTACGGTTCTGAGCTAGTAGTAGTTGACAGGTTTTTCCCATCATCAAAAACTTGTTCCAACTGTGGTCATGTCCAAGATATGCCCTTGCATCTGAGAACTTATGATTGCCCAGATTGTGGGTTGTCAATAGATAGAGATTTAAACGCCAGTATAAATTTAAGAAATGCGGTCGGCTCGACCGTGAATGCCTGCGCATGAATGCCTGTGGATGAGTAACCGCCGACGGCCTCAGTAGAAGCAGGAAGTAAACATCAAGTTGTTACGTTATGTGACGCTTTGTATCAGTTTTATGGAGCAGAAACAAGCTTTAGGAATTTCTCCTGGTTAAGGGTTAGATGAGTTAGAACAACAATTAACAAATTTTTTCTGACCACAGATTTTTTTATGAACCACAATATGAGAAACTTCAACAGTTAATGAAAGGGAAATTTATCTAGCTATTAGTAGCTTTACTTATAATAATATATTTAGTGAATCTATCGGCAAATTAGTAATTAATAATTTGCATAAGAAATTGTTGGTTGTAGATTTAGAAAAAGTCGAGGTTTTACAATTGATACCCCAAAGACCTATAGAGAAATCGTCAAACAAGTAATTAGGAAATATGCTAAATTACGTCCTTCTCATGGAAATATTAGATTGGATACTGTTTTTGATGAACAGAGCGATCGCTATGCTCTGATGCAAGTGGGATGGAACAGAGGTAAGCGAGTTAGAGAAAATATTATCTATATTATATCATGTCCGGATAATTAGTGATAAGAAAACTCTCTCCTTCAACTCCAGTTCTTCTTCTTCCTTCTTCTTTCTTCCCTCCTGACTCGGTCTTTCCCCTCCCAGGAGGGGAGGGGCGAGGGGTGGGTTGACTCCTGAGGACTCCGTAGTTATTTATTTATCACTGTTTAACCGGACATGATATAACTCAAGCATTTAGTTTTGATCGCCATTTTCGTCAATTTGGTTCCTTCACTATTGTGCCATAAAATAAGCGACTTAATCCAGAGTTCAATATTGAGTTTACGCAAACTCAGTTTCTCGTAGGACATTTATGGGAGCTGATAACTGATAACTGATGACTGATAACTGAAATTGCATATCTTCCTTGAAACTAGAAATATAATAGTATTGAAAATTTCTAGTTGTGAGGCAAGGGTTAAATCTATGGTTTCTCCCAAGAGGTGGTTGTCTATTCTCAGTGTGAATAGTCTGATGTTATTTAATGTCAGTTTGCCTGTATTAATGTTGCCCAATATTGTCAATGGGGGAGAAGTTATTGCTCAGACAGACCCCAATGCAGAGGCAGAAAAATTATTTAAGCAGGGACATGAACTATTTAAGCAAGGTACAGCAGAATCTTTGAGGGGAGCGATCGCTAAATGGGAAGAGGCACTATTACTATTTAGGAAAACGGGCAACCTGAAAAGAGAAGCAAGCACACTCCTTTGCATCGGTTTTGTCTATCATAGCTTAGGAGAAAAACAAAAAGCACTCACTTTCTACAATCAAGCTTTACCTCTATATGAGCAAGTAGGGGATAAAGGAGGGGAAGCTGCCACTCTCCATAATATTGGCGGTGTCTACAATAGCTTAGGAGAAAAACAAAAAGCACTCACTTTCTACAATCAAGCTTTACCTCTATATGAGCAAGTAGGGGATAAAGGAGGGGAAGCTGCCACTCTCCATAATATTGGCGGTGTCTACAATAGCGCAGTTATGAATTACCTCCAAGAACGGAAATAGAAGAATTAGCTAAACAATTTAGAGAAGAAATAACCTCTCTTTCCCCAGTACCAGAAACTGGAACTAAATTAAGTGAAATATTATTGTCGCCTGTAGCAAATAAATTAGAAAATAAACGACTACTAATAGTAGGAGATGGAATATTACAGACCATTCCTTTTGCAGCTTTACCACTGCCACAAAATCTCAATCAAACCAACTATCAACCCCTAATTGTCAACCATGAAATTGTCACCTTACCTTCAGCTTCAAGCATTGATATTCTCAGAGAACAAGTCAAAGGCAGAACCCCTGCACCGAAAAAAGTAGCCGTTTTTGCTGACCCAGTATTTGCAGATAATGACCCCCGGTTTCAAACAGCTTCTCAAACAAAAAAAGAAACCGAAACTAATAATTTAACCGCAATGGCATTAACCCGTTCTCTAGAAGATTTTCTCGGTTTATCATTCTCTCGCTTAGAAGGAACCCGTCAAGAAGCAGAAGCAATATTAGCATTAGTTCCTGATAATTTAGAACAACTATCTTTAGACTTCGATGCCAATCGAGAAAGCGCAATAAATCCCAACTTATCCTAATATCAAATAGTACATTTAGCTACCCACAGATTATTAAATGAAACTCAACCAGAATTATCAGGATTAGTGCTTTCTTTGTATGATAAAACTGGCAAAGGAAAACCAGGATTTTTACAATTAAACGATATATTTAATTTAGAAATGCCAGCGGAATTAGTGGTATTAAGTGCTTGTGAAACGGGAGTTGGGGAAGAAATAAGAGGGGAAGGATTAGTCAGTTTAACCAGAGGATTTATGTATGCGGGAGCTAAACGAGTAGTAGTAAGTTTATGGAGTGTGGCAGATAATTCGACTGCTGAATTAATGGAAAATTATTATCAGAAAATATTAGAAACAGGTAAAAATCCTGTGGAGTCAATGAGAGAAACTCAATTAGAAATGTTGAGTTCAGATAATTGGAAAGCACCCTATTACTGGGCAGCATTTGTTGTGCAGGGTGAGTGGAATGAGTAGAAGTCAGAAGTTTAATAGGGGAGCCGTCGGATTGGCGACGTACAGAAGTCAGAAGTTAAAAGATGTAGGTTGGGTTGACGGAGGAAACCCAAAAAATTGCTTGAATAAACAACAACACCTAACAAAAATAGGTATCTGTTGGGTTGCGCGATCGCTTAACCCAACCTACTTTTAAATTTTGATGTTAGAATATTTATAATAATCACTAAATAATTTAGCTAATGTCAATGAAAGCAATAGAAATTAACGGCAAAATTGATAAAAATGGCAATCTAATTTTAGAACATCCTCTAGAAATAAATACTCCTACAAATGTGCGAGTTATTATTCTTATGCCAGAAGATTCTGAAACTCAAGAAATACAAGCTAATCAAACTAACAAAGCTAATTTTGAAAAAGCTATGGCTATTTATAAAAAAGGAAGTGAAAAATATAAAAATGCGTTGCGAGAATTAGCATAATGAAAGAACCTATTTGGATAGATGAAATTATTGCTAAAGCTATTCATGCAGACCAAATTATTCAACATGGAGGAAGTCCAGGAATTAGAGATGAAAATTTACTTTCTGCTAGTTTAGCTAGACCTCGACATTTGTTTACTTATGGTCAACCAAACTTATTTGAACTTGCAGCAGCTTACGGTTATAGTCTAGAGAAAAATCATCCATTTATTGATGGGAATAAAAGAACAGCTTTTATGGTTATGTATACTTTTTTAGGGCTAAATAATTATTTGCTAGAAGTTCCCGAATCAGAAGTTGTAAAAATGATGGAACAACTAGCAAGTGGAGAAGAAAATCAAGAATCTCTAGGGAAGTGGTTAGCAGCAAATTCTATAGAGATTTAAACATTGAAATAATATTTAGTTTAAATTAGTTTAAAATTTTAGCAAAACCGAGAAATAAGGAATAATTCAAAATGCCTCTCATCTCTCGCCGTCATTTTTTCCAATTTGCTAGTTCAATACTTGCCACCCTTGGTATAAGTCAATTAAAATTTCTCTCCCAAGTCGAAAATTATGGCAAAGTATTAGCTGAAAGTACCCCACGCAAACTTGCTCTATTAGTAGGAATTAATAAATATAAAAAAGCCCCTTTAAGAGGTTGTGTATATGATACAGAAATGCAACGTCATCTATTAATTCACCGCTTTGGTTTTAATCCAAAAGATATCTATATTGTTACTGATGAAAAAGCAACTCGCCAAGGTATTTTAGAAGCATTTGAAGAACACCTAATTAAACAAGCAAAACCAGGAGATGTAGCAGTTTTTCATTATTCCGGTCATGGTTCCCACGTCAAAGATCCTAATCCTATTGTCAAAACTTCTTTGATGGATGGTAGTGGTTTAAGTGGTACATTAGTTCCAGTAGATAGTTCTCTGCCTCAAGGATATCCTAATGTTGGTGGTACTGTTAATGATATTATGGGGCATACTTTGTTTCTACTTACTTCAGCTTTAAAGACAGATAATTTTACCGGAATTCTTGATAGTTGTTTTTCGGGAATGACGACTAGAGATTTTACTGTTCGTTCTCGTGCAGGAGGGGAAAAAATAGAAGTTGTATCCCAAGAAAAGGCTTATCAAGAAAAATGGTTATCTCGGCTCGATATGTCTGAAGATGAATTTGTGAAAGGTTATCAAAGTGGTGTAGCAAAAGGAGTAGTTTTTGCTTCTGCTAAACCTTTTCAAACTGCTAAAGATGTGAAAATTCTTGATTTTCATGCTGGAATTTTTAGTTATTTATTCACACAATATTTATGGCAAGAAACAGCTACACCAAAAGAGGCGATCGCTTATGTCAATCGACAAATTCCAGATAGGTTAAAACAGAATTCACTTTATGAAGTTAAGACAGGTACTAAATTAGATAGTAAAGTTATATATTTGACTGAAAATTCCAGTCCTGTTGCTAATGCAGTAGTCACAGAAATTAAGGGCGATCTAGCTCAAATTTGGTTAGGAGGATTAGATATAAAAAAAATTGCTGAATTAACAACAGGTGCTGTATTTAATGTTGTAAATTCAAAAGAAAAATCCGCTGCTAAATTAATTTTTGAATCTCGTGATGGTTTATTGGGAACTGCAACAGTTAAAGGTATTGTTAAGCCTGGTTCTCTATTACAAATTTAAAAGGAGTCAGGACTCAGGAGTCAGAAGGCAAGAAAGAAGAAGAAAGAGAAAGTTTTTTTGATCACTAATAGACATCTCCAATAATAAAAAATCAAATCAATTATCGCACATAAATTATCAATTATTCCCCTCCCGGGAGGGGTTAGGGGTGGGTTCCCTACTCCCTACTCCCTACTCCCTCTTTACTCCCTCTTTTCTGGAGATATCTAATTATCCAGACATGATATAATTTCTGACTGTCTTGAGTGTGTCTTATATCATGTCCAGTTGAACAGTGATAAATAAATAACTACGGAGTCCTCAGGAGTCAACCCACCCCTAACCCCTCCCAACCCACCCCTCGCCCCTTCCCCTCCCCCTCCGGTGGAGGGGCGAGTCAGGAGGGAAGAAAGAAGAAGGAAGAAGAAGAACTGGAGTTGAAGGAGAGAGTTTTCTTATCACTAATTATCCGGACATGATATTATAGCAATGAGCGCTGGTATATTTACAAATTGCAGGATGGGCAAAATAGCTAAAAGTCTTATATTATCGGCAATTTATTCCCCCTTCCGGAGCTGTTGCCTGCGCACAACGCTATACATTCTGGAGGCAATGTGTGCGGAAACATTTCCGCACCAGAAAAGCGCCGCAGGAGACCTCAGAATTACACACTCACTTCTAACTTCTAACTTCTGACTTCTGACTTCCCTACGCTCCACCCCGTAACTTATCTAATACACTCTTGTCCTGTAACGTTGAAGTATCCCCAGCAATTTCCTGACCTGCCGCCAGAGACCGTAACAACCTTCGCATAATCTTACCAGAACGAGTTTTAGGCAAATCCTCAGTAAAGCGAATCTCACCAGGACGAGCGATCGCTCCAATCTCCTGGACAACGTGCTGCTTCAATTCCTTCTCCAAAGTCTCACTTGCTTCGCGATCGCCTTCTAAAGTCACAAAAGCCACAATATCCTCACCCTTAACCTCATCAGGTTTACCAACAACTGCAGCTTCCGCCACAGCAGAGTGAGACACCAATGCCGACTCTACCTCCATAGTACCCAGACGATGACCTGCCACATTAATCACATCATCAACACGACCCATCACCCAAAAATAACCATCCTCGTCTTTGCGAGCACCATCACCAGCAAAATAAAGATACTCACCATTCTTCGGACTCAGATACTCCCAATAAGTACGACGGAAGCGATCATTATCACCATACACAGTGCGCATCATGGAAGGCCAAGGATGCTTAATCACCAAATAACCACCACTGCTACCATCCACTGGATCTCCTTCCTGGTTAACAATATCAGCAATAATGCCAGGAAAAGGCAAAGTCGCCGAACCTGGTTTAGTCGGAGTTGCACCGGGTAGAGGAGTCAGCATAAATCCACCTGTTTCAGTTTGCCACCAAGTATCAACTATTGGACACTTACTGTCACCAATGACACGATGGTACCACATCCAAGCTTCTGGGTTAATCGGTTCTCCTACTGTTCCCAACAAACGTAGAGAAGTTAGATTTCTGGAGTTGGGATGTTCTTCTCCCATTTTCATTAATGCCCGGATAGCAGTAGGAGCAGTGTAGAAGATGGTAACACCATATTTTTCTACTACATCCCAGAGACAACCAGGATTAGACGCTCTAGGTGCGCCTTCATACATGAGGCTAGTGGCACCGTTGGAAAGGGGGCCATAGACAATATAACTGTGACCTGTAATCCAACCTACATCAGCAGTACACCAATATACATCCGTGTCTTGGAGGTCAAATGCCCATTTATTGGTAACGTGGGTGTAAAGATTATAACCGCCTGTAGTGTGTACGACTCCTTTGGGTTTACCTGTTGTGCCACTTGTGTACAGAATAAATAGCATATCTTCACTATCCATCGGTTCCGCTGCACATTCGCCAGAAGAACCTTTTTGGAGTTCATGCCACCAATGGTCTCGCCCAGACTCCATGTGAATTTCTTGGGCAGTGCGTTTGACAACTAAGACATTTTCCACAGTGGGGGCACCTGCTATTAATGCTTTGTCTACTTGTTCTTTGAGAGGAACAATAGCATCTTTACGCCAACCTCCATCAGCAGTGACGACTAATTTAGCCTCAGCATCGACGAGGCGGTTTTTTAAGGCATCAGCACTGAATCCACCAAAAACAACAGTGTGGGGAGCGCCTATTCTTGCACAGGCCAACATAGCGATTGCGGCTTCAGGAATCATCGGCATATAAATACCCACGCGATCGCCTTTTTTCACTCCCAATTGCTTGAAAACGTTGGCCATCTGGCAAACCTCCCGATGCAGTTGGGCGTAGGTAAGGGTGCGAGAGTCTCCGGGTTCTCCTTCCCATATTAGGGCTGCTTTGTTTCGTCGCCAGGTGTTAAGATGACGGTCAAGGCAGTTATAGGAAATGTTAATTTTGCCATTAACAAACCATTTAGCAAAAGGTGGTTGCCAGTCGAGAACTTTGTCCCATTTTTGGAACCAGTCTAATTCTGTTTCGGCTAGTTCTGCCCAAAATCCTTCTGGGTCATTTCTAGCTTTTTCGTAGAGTTGTTTGTATTCCTCTATGCTTTTAATATGGGCTGCTTGGGCAAATTGTTCCGGTGGTTGGAAAAGACGTTTTTCTTCTAGGATTGATTCGATAGTTGATTCTGACATTTGTTTTTTGTATTTTATAGTTACTTCTAATAATTATTGTTAACCTAGAATGAACATCAGAATCTTTATTTTTTTTAAGCTAGCTTTAAGATTTGTAGAGGGTAATACCCATCTGTCTTGTGTTCAAGAATCAATACCATTTAGAAAGAAATTAGTCAATAGATGAAAGTATTTTAATCTCAATATTTGTAGAAATATTTTGAGTAGTTTTGAAGAAGAAGTTTTGAAGAAGGCAGAAGGCAGAAGGCAGAAGGCAGAAGGGAAAATTGCATGGGGACTCTAACCCCAAACAATTTTGAGCACCCCCGTTGACGGTGGGGTATTAAACCCATAAGGGAAATGATAATACAGGAGCCATAAGTCAGGAGAGAAATTGGGATGGGAGTGAGAATCTCAACCTATTTCTGTCAACTGGTAGAAGATGGGGTATTTAACCCAAAATCAGCAAGGGCCTGATCAAGAAAATTCAAAAAACATTCTGATTAATTCTGGCTCCTGACTCCTGAGGACTGACTCCTTAGCCCGAAGGGGCGATAATATCCTAATAGTTAACCCTTTATACTGTTAATCAAGCGCTACAATATTTATAGTGATATAAAAAAACTTTTTTACAGATTCTAAGATGGGTCTTAATGTAGGAGGATGATTGCAAGCAAGAGAAATCGAGCCTAAGCTAAAACAACTTAGCAATCTTGCCTGGTCAACTGAACCTGCGTTAGCCCAGAGGTTAGATGAAGTAACACGCTGGATTAAGGATATTAGGCCAGGGTTGCTAATGCAGAAAGGAGTCTTAGTAGGATTTTTGTTAGAATTAATCAAGGATGGAGAATTTTGGTTGAAATTGCAATCCTTAACAAATGAAGAAAGGCAACTATTTTTAAAACATCTTCCATCACCAGTATCTTACTGGTATGAAAATCTTTTTCCAAAATGGTTTAATGAAAATGATCATAAATTTTATATATGGAAACAAAAGTTAAGATCGGGGGAATTTAATCAAGAAGATGCTGAACTACTAAAATCTGTCTCTCGTCAGATTAAAAGTCGTGACGGGTGTGTTGTTCATCGTTATATAGCAGACTTGTCTATGGCAACAGATGTAATTGTGAGTAGTAGCACAGGTAAGCCTCTCTGTGTTCAACTTACTACTATGTCCGGAGAATTATGTAATCATAAGTATAAGGAATGGAAAGATACACTACAGCAATGGAAAATTAGAAGGGGTATTTTTGTTAGTTATAATCCCGGACAGGATCGCTCAGTTATTCAATTAGTAAATCTTGTTCTGCATAACAGCAAACATTTAACGGAGGCTAAATATATTAAATTTTGTTTTAGATAGGAATTTGCTCAATTCCTATTATATTTCAACTTGCACATCAAACTACACATTTTAACACTAGGCAGGATACATGGTAACAATTAGCAAAACTCTGTCAAATAAAGAACGTTTAGAAAAAGTTTGGCACGCTCTCCAAGAGGCTCAAAAATTACAAGAAGACCGACTAACTTGGGGAATAAATCATGTCAATTTATACGTGGAAAATATTGATGGAGATTGGCTGGAAAAATGGGGTGAAAATGAAGAGGAATTAAGTGAAAAGTTACCAATCAATTCATAAGTTTACAACAAGTCAAAGGTTAAAAGACAAAAGTCAAAAATAATTGGAGAAACAGTAACAATGACTGAACTAAAAGTTTAGGATGGTATGAGCGATCGCCTTGATATTTTGTGATGGAGATGAAGAGCGATCGCTCGGAAAACTCAAGAGATACTTGGCTAAAAAGCAGAAGTTATATTATGTCCGCTTGAACAGTTATAAATAAACGACGGAGGAGTCAGGACTCAGAAGTCAGGACTCAGGAGGAAATAAAAAAGAAGAAAGAGGAGGAGAAAGAGAAAGTTTTTTATCACCCTCTTATCCGGACATGATATTAAAATTATCCAACACTCTCAGTATTAGGCTTTTGATATGTTCTATAGCAGAAGGAAGAAAGAAAAATTGACGTTGCTTAAATGTAATGATAATTAGACATCTACTCCACCCATAGGCAGTAGGGAGTAGGCAGCTTTGCTGTAGGGGTAAAGAATTGATAATTTCTTTGGGATATAGATATTGATTTTTGATTCTTGGAGATGTCTATTAGCTAAAGGTAAAATTGAAAAACTGATGTTTTGCACCCAAAGTTAATCTCAAAATCATTACCACTCAGCAACGCCGAAAAATTTGCTGTCGTTTGATTTTTAAGCTTTTAGTATGTCCTAACCATTCCTTAGACCATTCTAACAGCTATAGCTACTGCTGTATGTAAAAAATGTCACGCCTAAAATGGAGATTTTTATGAGCAATTTTACAGAATTACCTGCAAATCTTCCTATCCCAGTAGATGATGGAACTTGTAATCACCTACAAGGTTTGTTTTTGCCATCACTTACTTTACCTTCAACCCATAACAGATATGTAGATTTATCTAAAATTTCAGGTTACGTCGTTATTTACTGTTATCCCATGACTGGTAAACCAGGTATTCTACTACCCGAACAATGGGACAAAATTCCTGGAGCAAGAGGATGTACCCCTCAATCATGCGCTTTTCGAGACCACCACCAAGAAATAACAGAGTTCAAAGTGCAAGTATTTGGCCTCAGCACACAAAAAATTGAATATCAGATAGAAGCAGCGAAGCGACTTCATTTACCTTTTGAACTTCTGAGTAATAGTGATTTAAACTTTTCCCAAGCGTTAAAATTGCCAATATTTGAAATAGAAGGAAAGCAACTACTCAAAAGAGTTACATTAATTGCACAAGCAGGAAAAATTCTCAAAGTTTTCTATCCAGTATTCCCGCCTGATAGAAATCCTGATGATGTAATTGATTGGTTACGAAATAATCTCGTGTAATAGTTAGTCAATAATCAGCTTAACAGTCATAGCAATTACATATTTTAAAAGCTCATTATTTATGCCCAAAACGAATTTAATATTTAAGAAAGATAGAATATTTGATTATAGATTTTCACCCTAGTTATATTATTTTTGGATAATGAGTTATATCATGTTCCCCCTCCGGGGGAGCTACGCTAACGGTTGAATACTTATAAATAACTTAGTGAGGAGTCAGGACTCAGGACTCAGAAGTCAGGAGGGAAGAAAAAAGGAAGGTAGAAAAGTAAAAACAATTTCAGTATTTCTTCGGTACTGTCAGTTCTTAAATTTTATTTATAACTGACACGTCCGAAGATGGTATTATAGCACTACGCATTAAGATGAGGACAGCTAAGAAACTTCAAAACATTACAGTTAAAAGTTTTGACTCTAGCTGATAGCTGTTTGTGTAGCATTCCGTAGGAAATGCTTATAGCTATATAATAAAATTTCTCTCTATAGTTTTGTTCTATCCCTTTAAATACTTGTCTTAGGGCTAAAGCCAAACTACAAACATAATATTAGACACTATGCTACCTCAATTTACTGCTGATTTTTTCAGATTTCAAAAAACTCTAAAAAATGCCCAATTGTCTGATTAAATTTTTCTGGATCTACCAAAAATGCCCAATGATTTCCCGGAACTTTTTCCATTTTTAAATTCCTTAAATATTTCCGATAAGGCTTAATTTGCAACTCACTTCTATTTACACCTTTTTCCGGTTGAATAAATAAGGTAGGCACATCAATATATTCTGTTAAACCAGACACCTGCATCACCTCTTCAAATATTTCATCCCGCGCCGGAATCACAAATTTACTTCCCCACTTACCATCAGCTTTTTCCTCCATACTTTCCTGAAAAACCATCTGTTGAAATTCGCTCCAACCTGCATATTTTCCTAACTTCTTTGCCTGAGCTTCTGCCTCAGCAAAACTATCAAATGGACCCATGCCTTTGAGGGTTTCTAAAGTCCGATAAAGAATAGGAAAAGTAACTTTAATTAATCCTGGCATTTTGCCAATAAAAATTGGGTCTATCAAAATCATACTTTTAAATATTTCTGAATTTTGTCTTGCCCAAATACAAGCTAATTTTCCTGTCCAAGAATGACCTAAAATATGAGCATCAGACCAGTTTAAATGCTCCATGAGCGCTTCTAAATCAGTAATTGTTTTCTCAAAAGTATACCCACTTTCTGGTTTTCCACTTTCTCCATGACCGCGCATATCTGGCGCAACAATATGATATTTATCCGCTAAATACTCTCCTAAACTTGACCAAACTAAAGCCACATCTGCCAAACCATGTAATAGCAAAAGTGGCTGTTTTTTCTCTTGACTTTCCTCTGACTGCCACTCCAAGTAAGAAAGTTGAATATCAGGTAAATTTAAAGTTTTGCGAGTATAAACCATAATTAAAAGTGTTTCTCAAGTTACTGTAGCTAGCTTTGGCTTTTTATTTTATCTTCCGAAGCAATCTCAATCTTACTTAGTAATTACACTTTAAACAAACGGAGTAGAGTCAACCATCACCTACAACATAATTTTTCATTTTATGAAGCACCAGAAAGCCGAATCAAAAAAAGAGCTTGCATCCTCAAATCAAACTTGATAGTATAGTGTTGGTGGGTCGGTTTCGCCCCTACGCATGATGTTTTATTCAACATAAATTGACAGCTAGGCGATCGCCAATCTCCAGAAAAACCACCCCAGGGTTAACGAAGTCAGAACTCAGAAGTCAGTAGGGGGGGGAACGGCCGTTCCCCCCCTACAGAAGTTATTTTTGTAACGGGGATTTGAGAAAAGCTCCAAAAATATTTCGCCGATCAAGGCGGGGTTGCGCGACCCATATTATTTTAATCAAAAATAATCATTTTATTGAGCACCAAAAAAAGTCGGCGGGGAATCAAAAATGAGCTTGCATCCCCAAACAAATTTTGATAGTATAATGCTAGTGGGTGGAACTCACCCCTACACATGATGTTTTATTCAACATAAAAACCCTAGAACAAAGAAATTAATATTTATTTACCCTACAACTTCAAACATCAGAAAAAAACAATATTAAACCATGAATAGTTCCGAACAAACCTCTTGGAATAACATCATCGAAGCCTTCCGCCAAATCTGGGGATATGATAATTTTCGACCACCACAAGGAGAAATAATTAGTTGCTTATTAAAAGGAAAAGACGCCTTAATAATCATGCCAACTGGAGGAGGAAAATCAATCTGTTTTCAACTACCAGCTCTACTAAAAACAGGCTTAACTTTAGTAATATCCCCCTTAGTTGCCCTGATGGAAAATCAAGTTCAAGAATTGCGCGATCGCTCACTTCCTGCCTCTCTTCTCCATAGTCAAATTCCCAATTCCCAAAAACAAAAAACCCTTCAAGCATTACAACAAAAAAAACTAAGATTACTTTATCTTTCCCCAGAAACATTATTTAATCAAAAAGTTTGGAATTTGCTCTGCCAACCCCAGATAAAAATCAACGGTTTAATATTAGATGAAGCTCATTGTCTAGTACAGTGGGGAGAAACTTTTCGTCCTGCTTATCGTCGTTTAGGAGCAGTACGTTCAGCACTAATTAAATCTAAAGCTCCAAGTACTAAAATTGCTATTGCCGCCTTTACCGCCACTGCCGACCCCCAAGCCCAAAATATTATCAAAAAAACTTTACAACTGCAAAACCCACAAGCATTTTTACTTAGCCCCTACCGAAATAACTTATATTTAAAAATTCAAAAAATTTGTACTCCTAGAAGTCGCCGTCAACAGTTATTTAAGTTTATCAAAACCAGAGAAAAACAGGCAGGTTTAATTTACGTTAGAACCAGAAAAGACAGTGAAAACTTAGCAGAAATATTACGACAAAAAAATTATAAAACTATAGCTGATCACGCAGGTTTAAGTGCAGAAGAAAGACGAAATATAGAGAAAGCTTGGATAGGTGGAGAAATAAATTTTGTGGTCTGTACATCTGCCTTTGGTATGGGAATAAATAAACCAGATGTGCGGTGGGTAATACATTTTCAAGCACCATCACTTTTGTCTGAATATATTCAAGAAGTCGGTAGAGGAGGTAGAGATGGGAAACCTGCCGAAGCTTTAACATTAGTCAGCGAACCTACTGGTTGGTTAGACCCAGAGGATAAGCAAAGACAAAAATTTCTAGTGGATAAGTTGCGATCGCAACATCAAACAGCCCAAAAATTAATCAAACAACTGCCAACTACAGGAAATATTGATACTGTAACAGATGAATTTCCTGATGCAGCGATCGCCCTCTCTATCTTGCACTCTTCTGGAAAACTGAGATGGCGCGATCCCTTTAACTATATTATGAATAAATCTGCTACTGGCAAAACAGCATCCTTAGATTACAATTCCGGTATTCAGGAAACAAATAGATATTTCACCACTAGCAAATGTCGATGGCAGTTTTTACTACAAGCATTTGGCTTTTCTAAGGAAGCTCAGAATATGCGTTGCGGTCACTGCGATAACTGTATTAGAAAAGGAAGAGGAAAAATATTCAACAATTGATAATTAGGGTTTGCTGAAAAAGTCTTTTAGTAGGAGACAGGAGACAGGAGACATGGCTTGGGAGCGAGGAGGTAGGAGCTAAGTTTTGTCCCAAGATTGTTCTCCCCAACTCTTGCACAAAATGCTAGTTTTTTCAGCTTTACTGACCGAAAAGCTGGCACTTTTTTTCAACCTAATAAGGCTGAAACCTTAAATCTTAATTATTCAGGACTTACGCAAAGGCACTATGTATAGATTCAATTAACTATTGGACAATAGTTTCGACTGCTATATATAGCGTATCTGCGTAAGTCCTATTATTATTAGGTAAAGCACAAGATTTTTCCTTCTTCTTCCTTCTTCTTCCCTCCTGACTCCTGACTCCTGACTCCTGACTCCTCAATCGTTATTTATAAGTATTCAAACGAACATGATGTAAAGCTATTTCCTACAAATTGACTCAGACTTCAATTTTGCTTGATGCTCGCAGCGAAAACCATCCTTGCACCATTGTGCCATATTTACCTGTGTCAATTTTAGCACATCAGCACATTTTGGTTCTATTATCTTACTTCCCACAGCCCAAAATAAACTACGAATTACATCTAAACCAGTCTTGAGATGAGATTCTCTATTACCAGGCACCCCTATTTCCTCAACAATATCAGTTTCTACCCATATTCCATTAGCACCCAAAATAATCTGTGCTAACCATTTAGCTCTGGGTAAATGAGTAGGAGATGTTACCAGTTTAATATGCTCCACTCCCCATTTCTTGAGAATTGGCAAAGTAAAATAGAAGTTACCAAAAGTAGATTTAGCGCAATGTTCTAACCAAACCTTCTCTACAGGAGCATTTTCCCGTTGAAATAATCCCACAAGACAAGGGTCTTTAGATCCAGCAGAAATTAATATTGGGGTCTGAGGATATTGTTTAGCCACTTGAGCAATATAAATTTCCCGTTTAATACTCCCACCTAAAACTAAATAAGTATCCACAGGAGATTTTGCTGCAGACTGGAGTGAAATAGTACTTCCCACCAACCACACTAATAGACTAGAAAGTATAGAAAAAAGCAAAAACAGCAATATTTTCCTGATTTTCTGATTGCCACGAATGTTTGGATTTCCTGTCATAGAAATTATAGCGGGTTATTTGAGCTTACCTCTAATCTGCCCACTGCTCCTCCTGTTTCCTATTTTTTATAGAACCCATTTGATATCCTTGTAGATGGTATGTGCTTTTGGCATAGAAGTCAGGAAATTCAGAAATAGAATAGGGAAAAAAGGTAGAAAAATGCTCCCTATTCCCCTACTCTCCCACTTCCCCCACTTCCCCATTCCCTCACTTCCGTCCCATAACGCTATAACTATTGATGAATCAGATATAATTTCCTATATCAGAGCGAATCTGGATCGACACCCAAATCGCGTAATTTAGCAGCTAATTTTTCGGCCCGTTGCTTTTCCTGTTCGGCCCGTTGCTTTTCCTGTTCGGCTTGTTCGCTACTCCACAACAACAAATTTTCGGACTTATCCCACCATCTAAGCCAGCTAATATTTTGCCCTAGTCTTTCCCCTGGCCAAATTCCCAAGAACAAGTCTAATTCCGGTATCCAAAAATGTCCATTCTCATTAGCTGACTCGAAGCAATACTTTCCATCCTGCAAACTGCGCACCTCTAAACTCCCTTCGTAGGGGTCATAAGTTACATAGGTTGGTACTTTGAGGATATGTTCATAAAAGTAAAGTTTGCCGTATGGTGGAGTCGAACGCACTGATAGTTCCCCACATTCTGTTTCTGAGAGGAACTCCATCACTACAGCTACAGGAGCGCCTTCTAGATGGGGAGTGTAACTACGGCGAATTACCCCCTCTGGCACTGGTTGTACTTGGGGGACATAAAACCAATCGGGAGCCTTGACAACTATTTTTTTGTTGACAGTGGCTACTAATCCGAAATTTGAACCAATGAGCATTTGAGGTTGAATGAGCAATGCAGCTCCCAAAGCATCAGTCAGAGCAGCAGCAAGAATAGGTTGTTGAATATTTTCCACTGGGTCGTCTGGTAAGGTAAAGTCTGCTGGTAGTGCTTTCCAAGTTACTGTTGGTTCTGGTTTAGTGGATTTTATTTGTAGAACCATTTTTAGTGTCTATCTTATGGCTAAGGGTGGACTGTATTTGCATTATTATAGATCCCAAATGGGTTCTATTTAAAAATAGATGGGGAGATGGAGAGATTCGAATATTTGCACAATTTTTTATATTTCATATAATTTTAAGTCCTCATGGAATCTGATTGAAAAACTTTCTCTTACAATACAATAGTGAAATTCTTAGGGAACTCCCTACATTATTTTCGCACCTATGTCTATTAATCACCACAGTTATTCAGAAGATTCTGGTAAGACAAAACGCATTTCTCCATTTTGATCGATTTCTACTTTCCCTCCAAGCTTGAGAATTTCTTGTTGAGCGCGATCGCGTACTCTTTGGTCTCTTGTTTGACCGTATACCCACAACCAAGCATTAAACTTGATTAATTTACTATCGGGGTCTCGCTTCAGAAATTCTGCTGTTTGTCTAAACAGAGATGTTAAGCTTTGATATGATGTATTTTCAGCCCATTCAGCTGCCATTTCATGAGAATCAATTGCTCCAGGAATATCACCTACTAACAGTAATTGATCTATACCTTTCCATCTCCATACTTGCCAAGCTTTCGGATCTATTTCTGAAGAAAGTACATCGGTACCACGAGTCATATATTCTACCGCGACTTCTGGTTTACCTTCATATATAGATAAAGAGTTAGACACAAATAGATATGTATCAACCCATCTTGGATCTAAGCGGGTGATGATATCAAAGTAATCTTCACTAAGAGAATAACCTGTTTGATTTCTGGCAGTGTCGTCCCCGAAATATTGCAAAAATTGGAGAAACACCCAATCTGCAATCAAATTATCAAATCCAAAAGTTGGAGATGCCTTCAATAATTTTAGCTGTAGAGCTTCTTTTTCTTCAGCTTCTACTGCTTCTGCCAAATCTAAAACGATTTTCTCTTTTAAGGGAGAATTTTCTGAAGGCCAGAATACTTGTAAAGTTATTATACTTCCTAAAGCTGTTATGAAAACGGCTAGATTTACGAATGAACCTAGCCAATTTGAGGTTTTGGCTTTTGTTTCCATCATGTCTTAAATTTTTATGTAAAGAAAACTAACGAGCGAGAGATCAAAAATTACAGTAGTTTTCGACTTAATTTAGTTACAAGTCGATCCGGCTTTTAGCAACATAGAATAGGAATAAAAAAGCAGGAAAATTAATCATCTTTTTTCCCTCTTCCTTCTTTACTTCAAGTTAAACTGTACTTATTCATCCTAAAAAGTACTTTCAACAATTAATAATTAATAGTTACCTCTCCTTTAAAACAGATAGGATTGACTAATCATGAAAATTTTTCTTTATTATCCCCTTAAAAGGGGAAGCTTTAAACCACAATTTTTCGGTAAGAGGATTATCAGTTAATTTATTTTAATTACTTAACTCTTCTCAAATATAGAGTTAGAGACAATAGTCGTAACGGTAAAATTTGACTAGACAATAAATTCCCTTGTCACTATAGATACAATAATAAATATATTCAGCTAATATTGTAGTATATTAGACTTCTTTCAAAAAAATACTATCCCATATATCATAAATTAGTGGGAATGTCAATATCAATAAATGTCCAACTACTAAAAAAATTCAATGAACTCAGCCTCAAAACGCAACTCCATCCTTCAAGCCATTTTGTACAGTGGAGCGATCGCTACAACCACAGCTTTATCTTTATTGGCTCCTACCCTGAGTAAGCCTGCTGAGGCAAATTTAGAAAATAGCCCGAAAGCAGTTCTGGATGAAGCATGGCAAATTGTCAATCGAGACTATGTTGATGGTAGTTTTAATCAGACAGATTGGCAAGCGACTAGGCAAACTTTGTTAGAGAAAAACTATACTTCTAGCGAACAAGCTTATGAAGCATTACGTCAAGCATTAGATCAACTTAATGACCCATATACTCGTTTTCTAGACCCGCAGCAGTTCAAAACTTTGACTAATCAAACATCAGGGGAAATGTCTGGAGTGGGAATGCAGCTAAAGGAGGATGAGCTGACCAAAGTAATTACGGTAGTGAACGTTGTAGAAAATTCTCCAGCTATGAAAGCAGGTTTATTACCAGGAGATCAAATCCTGGAAATTGACGGCAAACCTACTGCTAGTTTGAGTGTATCAGCAGCAGCAAAACTAATTCGAGGTGATGTGGGTACAGATGTTGTACTGCAAGTCATGCGTTCTGGAGAAACAGAATTTGATGTAACTTTAACCAGGGCGAGAATAGAATTACAAGCAGTTCGTTACGAGCTTAAGCGTGAAGGGAATAAACGTATTGGCTATATTCATTTACAAGAATTTAGTGCCCACGCTGGAGAACAAATGCAGAAAGCGATCGAAAATCTGGATAATCAAAATGCTGATGGTTATGTTTTAGATTTGCGGGGCAACCCAGGCGGTTTATTGCGCATTAGTATAGATATTGCTCGGATGTTAATGGATCAAGGTGCTATTGTTAGCACAGTTAACCGTAATGGAGAAAAGCAAGAATTGCGGGCAAACCGTTCAGCTTTAACTGATAAACCAATAGTCGTTTTGGTAGATGGTGACTCAGCTAGTGCTAGTGAAATTCTAGCAGGGGCACTTAAAGATAATGGTCGTGCTGTTATTATGGGAGATCAAACTTTTGGTAAAGCTTTAGTACAGTCGGTGCATTCTTTATCAGATGGTTCGGGTTTAGCAGTAACTATTGCTCACTATTACACTCCTAAAGGAACTGATATTAGTAAAAAAGGTGTTACTCCTGACGTAAGTATAAATTTGACAGATTCTCAAAAACGGCGCTTATATCGGCAACCAGGCGTGCTCGCTACAATATCAGACCCTTATTATTTTAGAGCGGTAAATCTATTGAAAAATAAAATATTGGGTAGTGGTGCATAGTAATGATATAATCGGCTTTGTTGCATCCAGATTGAAATATGCCTTGCCCTCAATGTAACTCCCAAAAATTTGTCAAAAATGGACATACTCACTACGGGAAACAAAGATTCAAATGCAACAATTGTGGGCGACAATTTGTTGAAAGCCAACCCGACAACCCATTAATCACTCAACAGGTGAATTCATCAATCAACTTCTACTGGAAAGGATGTCGCTGGCTGCCATCGCTCGCGTAACTGGAGTTTCGTCACCTTGGCTTCAATACTATGTCAATCAGAAATACTACCAGGTTCCCAAACAAGTTGAGGTGACTAAAAAAAACCAGGTCGATTAATTGTCCAGATGGATCAAATGTGGTCAGATGTAGGGTCAAAAGCAAAAAAACAATGGATTTGGCTTGCGATTGAGGCCAGAACAGGAGAAATTATGGGAGTATATATTGGTGATCGCACTAGCCAATCAGCAAAGCAATTGTGGCACTCACTTGCTCCAGTTTACCGTCAATGGGCTATTTGTGACACCGATTTTGGGCCAGCTTACTCACAAGTATTACCCAGTAAGCGTCACCGTGGGGTTGGCCAAGAAACTGGTGATACAAGTTATATTGAACGATTCAATCATACTTGACGTCAAAGAGTTTCCAGCTGAGTAAGTAAAACTTGATCATTCTCAAAATCTCTCGACAATCATATTGGTGCAATTTGGTATTTTGTTGATCACTATAATGCTAGTTTACTCACTTAGATCATTGCTATACTACATTTTAAACTTCAATTGTATTACAAAAGAATACATAAATCATCATCAGAATTTTAGCTAACAAATTAATTGATAGAACATAAAAAAGTATGTGAAATGAGTATTCCTGGTGAACTAGGAAGTTCTGTTAGCAGCGGAAAACACAGGAGGAATTAAACTCCTGTCAAGAGCATCAATCAATTAAGGATATAGCTATCAAGAACTCTCAAAAACCTACGGGGGGATTCAACAGAGATGGTTAATAGTTGACTTTCAACTACGCATCTGTATCGGATTTGAAAAACAAGGAGAAAAAAATCCAGAAAGAACCAGTTGAAGTTGACAAAAAACTGCGCACT
>NZ_JAAHGB010000053.1:0-50545 GCF_010672695.1 Okeania sp. SIO1H4 | reverse complement strand
GAGTTAGAAGAAATTCTGTTTGAGCGTTGTCAAGTTCTTTTAACACAGCAATTTGCAATCAAGGCTATAACCCAGTACCATTGGTGGCCGAAAATTCAGGTTTAATTACTCCGATGCTACCGGATTTGATATAATCTATTTTGACTGACTGTTCAGTAGTGGGCTTAATTTTGTAGCAATGAGTAATTATCATAATTTTATACTACTCTTTAGTGCTACATTTGAACAGCAATCGAAACCTGTTTAATTTGCAGCTCGGCAATTCCCCTCCTGTTAAATCGCAGATTATAACGGGAGACCCCTTGCCGAATCAAGTTGGAAATAAACATTTTTAGCTTTTATGTCACTAAGGATTTATCTTTGCCATCATAACCTTAGTTTCCTTGGAACTTCCTTATATCTAAAAGTTGCTGTAATTTTTCATCACTAAAATCATTAATAACAATACTCGCTCCTACTTCTAATAAAGATTCAGGTTCATGGGTAGAAGCAACTCCTACTGTGTAAATTCCTGCTCCGACTGCTGACTTAATTCCAGAACGAGAATCTTCAAAAACAATTGCCTCTTCCGGGGAAATTTCCAATTTTTCTAAACATAATTTATAAGGTGCAGGATCTGGTTTTGCGACAGTCATTACTCCACCTAATATTACTAATGGAAAAGTATCTGTTAGCTGCAAAACATCTAACATAAATTCAGCATTTTCTGGAGGTGCATTTGTCACGACCGCTTTCTGAAGTTTTTGTTTTTTTACCCATGCAATAAATTCTAATAATCCTGTCATTGGTTCTAAGTTTGTAGCCATTTCTCGAAATTTAGCTTCTTTATAATCTGCTAGTTCTTCTACTTCTGTAGTTGATAGGTGTGGTAGTAATTTTTTCAGAATTGTGGGATTAGTTCCACCACTAATTTTTTCCTTATAAGAGTTATGGTCAATTACTATTCCGTAATTATTTAAAATTTCTTTCCATACCTGGAAATGCAAGGGGTCTGTATTAACTATGGTGCCATCTAGGTCAAACAAAATTGCTTTTAGCATCTCTTATATAGATAGTGTTTACTTTATGAGGTCTGAACTGAAAATTGAATTTCTCAGAGAAAATCTAGATCGAAGGTTCGTGCAATGAGGGGCAATTAAAGCTTAAAAGTATTGATTTATATGAATTTTAGCCCTCTTACTGAACGGTTATTTAACAAAATGATACTATCATTGTATCAACTTAATTCTAATATCTGAATAAAATAAGGTATGAAATGGATAGAATTGAAGAAGGAGACAGGAGACAACCCACCTCCAACCCCTCCCAGGAGGGGAAGACAGGAGACAGGAGGAAAATTACATGGGGATTCTAACCCCAAGTAATTTTGAACACCCCCGTTGACGGTGGGGTATTAAACCCACAAAGAAAATGATAAATCTTATGTAGAAACCGGAATCTCTAATTTAGACTCTGAACTTTATGGTGGCTTTTTCTATGATAAATTAACTTCTATTAAAGGAAGAGTTGCTGTGGAGAAAACAACCTTTATAGTGTAACTGATAATCAGTAAATAAAAAGGAAAAAAAAGCAGCAAAATTTACAATCTGTGACGTTTAAGTAAGCGATCGCGTACTCTTTGGGGGTCAAATTTCGCCTCATTTTTTCGACGTACTTCTTGTGCTATTTTTTGTCGTTCCTGTAAATACTTTTCTACTTCTTCTTGATGCCTTAAATAATAGACAATCACTGCATAAACATCTGCTAAATTTAATGATGGATATGCCAAACAAATTTCTTCTGCTGTTGCTCCTTGTTGAAAAACATAAACAACTGTATCTAGGGTAACTCGTGTTCCGGCAACTAGGACTACACCATCCGTATTTATTGTTAAAGGAATAGGTTCTGCTGCAATTGAAATTGTCATAATATTTTTGTTACTAATAAGGAAGAAGCAAGAAGTAAGAAGTAAGAAGCAAGAAGTAAGAAGCAAGAAGAATTCATTAATGAATAATGAACAATGAATAATGGATAATGAAAACAATCTCTAATATCATGTCCGGTAGCATCGTTTGTGTATAAAATAAAGGTAAAAATGGCAGAAAAGCTTCTGCCTTCTGCCTTCTGCCTTCTGCCTTCCTTCCTCCAAAATGTAACTATTCAACCGGACATGATATAATTAGGGCTTGCTGATTAAATATCAAAGCATTGAAAGATAAAGGTTTTAGCATTTTTTGGTCTAAAAAAGTGCCAACTTTTCAGCGGAAAAAGCTCAAAAAGGAACGTATTTTAGCCGCATAGTTGGGCAGAAAAATCTTGGGACAATTCTTACTCCTACCTCCTTTAAATTCCCATTTCTCCTGTCTCCTGTCTCCTGTCTCCTGTCTCCTACCCCAACAAAAAGACTTTCCATACGCAAACCCTAATTATCAATTATCAATTATCCATTATCCATTGGTAATACCATGCATGAAAAAACAACTTTACAAACAGTAAGTCTGGTTAAAAGACTTTCTAAAAAATGGTATTAAAGCCATTCCCATACGACTCCTGAGGACTGACTCCTGACTCCTAAAATCCTACTTAATACTTCCGCTCCTGTGGTTCAAACATAGTAACTGCCACAGGTCGATAACTAATATCAATTCCTGCTAACGAATAATATGCCAAAGTATGCCGTAAAAACTGCTCGTCATTTCGTTGCAGAAAATCTTCCCGACTGTGAGCGCCACGACTTTCCTGACGACTCAACGCCGAACTTAAAATTGTCTCCCCCACCACAATAATACTCCGCAACTCCAATGCTTCAATAATCTCCGTATTCCACAACTTACCTTTATCATCCAAATAAACTTCCTGATATTGCTCCTGCAACTGTTTCAACTTTTCCAACCCTTCTTGCATCACATTCTGAGAACGAAATACACCGCAATGCTCAGTCATCGTATCCTGAAACTGCTGCCGTAAAAAATCAATACGATATTCTCCCGAACGGTCTAACAACCCTTGAATTTGTTCTCGTGCCTCCTGAATATAAGGTTCTTCCTCAATATCCGGTAATTTGCGACCTTCCACAAACTCAGCGATCGCTGCCCCAGTCCGTCGCCCATAAACCACACATTCCAACAAAGAATTACTGCCCAAACGATTCGCCCCATGTACCGAAACACAAGCACATTCCCCCGCAGCAAATAACCCATCCACCAAACTATCAGCACTCGCCCAAACTCTACCATCAGTATTAGTAGGAATGCCACCCATAGAATAATGAGCAGTCGGACGAACTGGCATCGGTTTGTTCACCGCATCAATACCTAAAAGACGATGTGCTTCTTCCCAAGCAAACGGTACTCGACTCATAATTTTTTCCCGTCCCATGTGCCGTAGATCGAGATAAATAAACGGACCACCCGCAGTACCATCCATATTAATTCCGCGACCAGCACTAATTTCCAAAGTAATAGCACGGGAAGTAATATCGCGGGGTGCCAACTCCATGCGACTAGGAGCATAATTTGCCATAAAGCGATCGCCATCACTATTAATCAGATAAGCACCCTCACCGCGCACCGCTTCCGAAATCAAAACTCCTGCTGGATATAAACCTGTAGGATGAAACTGTACAAACTCCATATCTTGCAGAGGAAGGCCAACCATTGCTGCCATTGCCAAACCGTCGCCAGTAGAAGCATAATCATTGGAAGTGGTATTAAATACTCGACCATAACCACCAGTGGCAAACATTACTGCCTTTGCTCGCAGCACAACAATTTCACCATCCAGAATATGGTACATAACCACGCCCTTTGCCTGACCATCTTCGAGTATCAAGCGCATTACATACCATTCCTGATAAATATGCACCCCATAACGACGGAGGTTATTTACCAATTCATGTAAAATAGCGTGACCAGTTTTATCCGCAGCGTAACAAGTGCGGTTGTGGGAATGACCGCCGAAAGCACGTTGAGCAATGCGACCATCTGGCAACCGAGAAAATAATACCCCTAAATGTTCGAGGTCGATAATTACATCTGGCGCTTCTTTTGCCAAAATTTCTACTGCATCCTGGTCAGCTAGATAGTCCGAACCTTTTACAGTATCAAAAGCATGAGCTTTCCAACTATCTTCTGGATCTACATTTTGGAGGGAAGCCGCTATTCCACCTTGAGCTGCTACCGAGTGGGAACGAATGGGGTGAGTTTTGGCAACAACTGCTACATTTAAGCTAGGATTTTTGCGAGCTATTTCTACAGCAGCGCGACTGCCTGCTAGTCCGCCACCTACTATTATTACGTCGTGTTCTAACATTAAGTAAATCTCTAATAGTTTTATGCTTTTATTATTTTATACCAAATAGACATCTCCAGAAAAAAGGGAGTAGGGAGTAGGGAGTAGGGAGTAGGGGGAAATAATTTATATATCTAGTTCCATAATTGATTTTATTTTTAATTTATTATTAGAGATGTCTAATTTAAAAAAAGGTATTTATATCATTTTCTGACAGGTCATTTCATTTATCAGTTATCAGTACTTTTTTCTGAGATAAAAAACCTACCTGTGTCATTAAGCAGGCAGGTTTTTAACTTTTTAAGTGCCTCGAATTAAATGAGGACTCTAGCTTTCGGTGTTGCTAAATTCAAAGTCAGTAAGCATTTCTTGCAGAATGCGCTCGTATTCAGCTTTTTAATGAATGAACCAAGTATTTGCTTAACTTCTACTACATTTTTGAACAAAGAATTGAAGCACAAGAACAACAAGCTTAAATTGTCCACTAAAAGTAATAAAGCTGATAACGCAGTTCTGACCATAGGACACTAGCTGATAGTTGACCGCTGACCGCTGAATGCTTATTACAAAACATTTAACCTAGAGAAGTTGCTGCTTGCTGACCAGACATTGACGTTTGAGACTCTTCTTCTTCGTTAGGTTCTACTGAAAGTACTTCAATATGATTTAATAGGGTAGTTACAAAAGCAAAAAGTAGGAAGGGTAGAGACAAAACCACGATTAAAGCAATAGCTCCTAGAGCATAGACTTGGCTACTGCTAGTCCAAAGGGCAACTCCTCCAGCTATGCTTAAGAATACTACTATTAACCAAACAATAATTTGGCCATAAATGTCACCGAAAGTGAGCGTGCATCGGATACTATATTTTTGCAAATTATTCATCATTTTTACCTCGTTGCATTACCTCAAATTAATAAGTTAGACGTATTGTCAAACCATAGTAATTTATAGGTTAGACTAACTGTCAAACTAGAGTAAAATTTATTACGATCAAAATCGTAATTGTTACAACACTTTACAGTTTTTAACTGTAAAATAATATAGTTGTTACAAAAGTAACAATTAAATCTTTTTTATCTTTTTTTTATCTACATTAGACATCTCTGAAAAAGAATAGACTTTTTGCAAAAGTAGACAACAGCTTATCTGGGAATCAGGAAGAAAATTTATAAAAAAAGACACAAAAAATGATCTAGATGTGTAATTTTCGGAGATTTCTATTTTTCTCTTTCAAGCTATCCTTAATTTCTGGCAGAAGCATTACAAGTTAATGTGTAATACTAGATCCGGTTTAAAAGAGATATTTATTGTGAAGATAAAGCAGAAGACAGAGGGCAGAAGGGTTAGAATGATTTGGATAAATTAGCTTTTTATAACTGGATTTGGTATGATTTGATACTGAAAAATTTTATCTATAATAATCAATAGTTAATATCTAAATTTTACATAAAAAATGCAATCAAAAATTGAAATTATAGAACAAAGTTTTGATAAAATTAAACTTTATACTAATGAATTTGCAGCCAGTTTCTACGAAAACTTATTTGCAGAATATCCAGAGACAAAACCACTGTTTGCTAATACTGACATACAACAGCAACAAAAAAAATTGCTGGATGCTCTGATACTGGTAGTCGAAAATTTGCGTCATCCAGAGATACTAAAAGAAGTCGTGCAAGCATTAGGCAGTCGCCACATTAATTATGGCGTGCTACGACAACATTATCCCCTCGTAGTTAAAGCACTACTAAAAACATTAAAGCAGTATCTTGGGGAATATTGGACTCCAGAAGTAAAAGCAGCTTGGATATATGCTGATGGTGGAATGGCAAAATTGATGTTGCAAGGTGCAAACTATCCATCGGAGACAGAGCGATCGCCCACTACGAACACTACAGAAACCGAAACCAAGACCCAGGAAAACCCCGAAATCAAGAACACCGCAACCGAAGTTCAAGCTATAGCAACCCAACCTCCACCCCCACAGTCAACCCCTACTTCACCAATAGAACTCATTGAAACCAGCTTTGAAAAAATCAAACCCCGTGGAGCAGAATTTGTCGCCAGTTTCTATGAAAATCTATTTGCAGCATACCCAGAGGCAAAACCACTATTTGCTAATACTGATATACAACAGCAAGAAAAAAAGTTGCTTAATTCCTTAGTGTTAGTAGTAGAAAGTCTGCGCCACCCAGAAGTTTTAGCACAAGTATTGCGCGCTCTCGGTGCCCGTCATATTAATTATGGAACTCTTCCGCAACATTATCCTCTAGTTGGGGAAGCATTGTTGAAGACTTTAGAACAGTATCTTCAGCAAGATTGGAATTCGGAAGTCAAGAATGCGTGGGTATTTGCTTACGAACAAATTGTGCAATTGATGTTTGAGGGTGCAGGGTATTCTCCAGAAACTTCAAACACAGAAGTTGAAACTACCTCGCCACCAAAAATAAAAATAATTTATAGAAAGCACCATTAACAAAATCATCTTCTAAATTACAGGTAGAAGTTATTGAAACGAGCTTTGAAAAAATTAAACCCCGTAGCGCAGAATTTGCTGCCAGTTTCTATGAAAACCTATTTGCAGCATATCCAGAAGCAAAACCACTATTTGCTAATACCGATATGGAAAATCAACAAAAAAAGTTGCTTAATTCTATAGTCTTAGTAGTAGAAAGTCTGCGCCACCCAGAAGCTTTAGCAAAAGTATTACGCGACCTCGGTGCTCGTCACGTTAATTATGGCACTCTCAAACAACATTACCCTTTAGTGGGAAAAACTATACTGAAAACTTTAAAACAGTATCTCCAGGAAGACTGGAATCCCGAAGTTAAGACAGCTTGGGTATATGCACTCGGTCAGATTACTAGATTCATGTTTGAAGGAGCAGGTTATATAAAAACACCAACACCACTTCCCAAACAAGTAGAATAAACAACGACACAACCCACTTCTGAACAAGAAAAAAAATCTCTGTCTACTCCAAAAACTAGACAAAAAATAACAACTAAAACTAAGCAAAAAAAAGAACAGTCAGATCAAGAATATTCTGCTGAAAAAGCAACAGCAAAACTCAAAAAAATACTTACACAAATTATTAATATTTTCTGGAAATTGCCAAAAATATATGTAGTAATTATCGCCGTCATTATTGCAGTTATAGTTGTTAATTTAGTAGGTGAAGATTCTATTTTTGCTAAAACATTAGATTCTAAAGCATTGATAAATAAAGGTTTTATATAGAATCCGGTTATACAGTAATTGCAAAATTACTTTCTCTTAATACAGATGTTCTACTGAATACAAATTTAAAAATTCATGCTATTTCAATCTTTTCTTTCTCCTGACTCCTGACTCCTGACTCCTGACTCCTAGAGCGATACGATAACTAATTACCCGGATTCTATATTAGCTGTTTGAAGTTGAAAAAAAGTGCCTGGTATCACGTCTAAAACGCTCAAAAAGTTAGTATTTTAGGCTCATAAGTTGGGCAGAAAAATCCCAAATTGACAATTCTTACTTCTACCTCCTCGCTCCCGATCCATTTCTCCCCTCCTGGGAGGGGTTAGGGGTGGGTTGTCTCCTGTCTCCTGTCTCCAGTATAGCTGTCTCCTACCCCTACTAAAAGACTAGTGAAGCGCAAACCCTAATTAATTTTCCAATTCCGTCATCATAGTTTCCACTTTTTCTTTACCTTCAGAATTATTCTGTTTCTCAAACAATTTTAATGCCCTTTCAAAAGACTTTCTGGCTTCTCGAACGCGCTCTCGACGGTGAAGAGCTAACCCCATTTTATAATGAGCATCTGCACGATCGGGATTTTTCTTAATTACTTGCCGAAACATAATTATTGCTTGTAAATAATCCTGGCTTTCTAAAAGTATCTCTGCTGCCGCAAACTTAGCCTCCACTAGATCGGGATTAGCATAAGCAGCTCTTTGATAAAATTTCAAAGCAGCTTGAGGATTATTTTGCGCTTTATAAATTTCCGCAATTTGAAACTGAATCTCTCCATTTCGAGGTCCTAGACGAGAAGCTACTTCTAGAGTAGCTAAACCACCATTAATATCTCCAGTAGATAATAAAGCAGTTCCTAACTTGATTTGCACTCCTGGATCTCTCGGTGATAATCTAACAGCTTCTCGAAGTGCTTCTAATGCTTCAGGAAAACGTTCCTGTTTCAGTAATGTTAAACCCATTGAGGCATAAGCTTCAGCATTATTAGAATTAGATTGAATTGCTACTTGATATGCAATGATCGCCTCATTGTATTTCTCTAGACGAAACAATGCAGCACCTAATCCTAAATGAGCATTAACATTATTGCGGTCAAGTAAAGAAGCACGGCGATAAGCTTCAACTGCGGCCTGATAGTTTTCTAACTTAGCCATACTATATCCCAAACCATATTGAAAATCTGCTTTATGAGGCTCAATAGCGATCGCCTGTTGATAAAACTGACTTGCAGCTTGAAAATTTCCTTGGAGTGCTTCTAAATAGGCAATACCAGAATATATTTGTGCATTTTTTGGGTCTAAACGTGCTGCCTGTTGATATATTGTGATAGCTTTTTGGTATTTACCTGCATCCGCTAGCGCTCTTCCCTGGCGTAGTAGTTTGTCTAAGTTAGAACTCACGGATTGATTTTGAGCCAATAATTTGACCCCACAGCCAGGATAAATGTAGGTCTTTATGCCAGATGTTTTTTGACAAGCAACCCCATAGGCAACAGAAGGAATAGTGGCTGTTATTATGGCCACTACTAAACTACTAAATATTGATACTGTTTTTTTGTACACGGCCAGTCTGAAATATTAAATGTTCATAGAAATTATTAATCATATCACCGCTTTGAAAAACTTAAGACAGGGAAATATTTTTCCTACTATTACCTCTGTTGGTGCGCTACCAGGTGCGTCTGTCGCGCCCCGCGGGGTCGCACCGCTGTTCCCTGTGGCCTATTCCCTGGCATAAAAAAGAAAATAAACCCATCTCCTGTCCCCCCACTATCGAAACTTATTGACATAAACTTTGACCTTTCTTAGAAAATATTCACGAAATTAAACTTGTAGAAGGCTATGTTTTCCATTAATATGAGTGTTACTCCGGCAGAGTGGACTGTGTTGCCAGTTTCTACCTCATCCTGCGCATTATAGAATTTCAATCTGTTCATCAAATCAAACCTCTTGCTGACAAACTCTTCCCACTGGTAGCTTATTGTAGGGCAATGAATCGTCAATATGGCCTCAGACTCAACAACGCTTTGTCGATTATCACTACTCCTCAAGAGGCGATACGGCTGATGCCATGCTCTGCGAAAACTTGGTTTGAACCTAATGAAGTGATGAAATATTGGCACCAGTGGCCTATTTTTGGCAATTACAGAATGTAGTATAACTTGCTAATTTTGTAGGCTTTGTTAAGCTGGGTTTAAGGGTATAACTACTTCGGAAGAAAAATCTATTAATCCTCCTGCCTAATCAAGGATAAAACAGTGTATTTATTCTATGTGGTTTTTACCGGGATTTATTTCTCAACCCACTGAAAACTTACCTAGAAAATTGTCTGGAATAGCTACACAAAAGCTCTTAGTAAACAAGCTGTTCCATATCTCTTTTTTGTGCTGAACTATTAGTCTATTTCTAGACATCAATTAAATTAAACCATGCTTAATTTTTTGCTTGTGATTTACCTAGTAACTTTACTAAATAAGGACAATGAACATGAATCACCAACTCAGTCTAGTGCTTCAAAATGACAAAAATATTCAAAAATTAGGTTGTATTAGCGCTGTACATAATCCTAAAGATACTAATCATTTGGAACGCCGACAACAACAACGTGCTATTAGTTTATCGATGATGAAAGTTGCCATAATTTATGGTAATAGACAATTTAGTTATGGGGCAGTCACTTATACTTTGACTGATAAGAATTTATGCAGAACTCCTTATAAAAGGTTTATAGATGTGCTGCGAGGATTGCGAGTTGTTTGTGTTCATGGATTTCCAGAACCTAAAATTATGACTGCTTATTGGCATAATAAAACGAAGCGAAAAGTTCATAGATAGATGTTGATATATTGCTAATTTATGAGCTTAAAAAGTTTACATTCATTCAGCAAACTTACCTTACTCAACCCAACTCACTACTATTTTATGTAGGCTAAAATGTTGGGTGAGAAAATTATTTATAGCAGAAGGAAGAAGGAAGAAGGAAGAAGGAAAAATATTACGTTATTTACTCCTTATTATATCAAATCAGGTTAATTGCACATAGAATCCGCTTATATAATATCTGTTTATAATTCTATTATTACTTCAATACTAGACATCTCCGCAAAAGAGGGAGTAGGGATATTGCATGCAACGTCCGTACAGGGAAATAATTGATAAATAAGAGTATGATAATTGATTTGATTTTTTATTATTGGAGATGTCTATTTAATCTCCCATTTTCCCCTCCTGGGAGGGGGAGGGGCGAAGGGTGGGTCTCCTACTCTCAACTATATAATAAGTGTTCAACCGGATTTGATATTACTTCTTCGTTCTGTCATATAGCAATGTGCGCTGGCATATTTACAAATTACAGGAACTGTCTAATAGCTAAAAGTCTTATATTATTGGCAATTATTCCCCCTATTCCCTGTTGCCTGCGCGTAGCGCTATACTATTCAAACTTCACAAATATTTCTACGGTTTCATTTGGAGTTAAACCTGTATATTGAGCGCGGATAGTAGTATTTGATTTAATAGTAAAAAAATTTGTAATACTCCCCAAAGAAAGTAAATCCCCTTTTTTTAATTGTTTACCTTCTGCTTGTAAAGAATTTTTAATCCAGAGAACAACATTTAGTGGATTACCTAATAAAGAACTGCTATTTCCTGATACTAATACTTTACCAGTTTCATCTAAAATTTCTAGGTTTAGATTCTTTAAACGATTTTCCCATTCATCAGTATCTGTTAAAGGAATAGGATTACCTAAAACTCCAGCTCTTGCCCCAACATTAATAGCTAAAAGAGTAGGTGCATCTAATTTTACATCTTGACTATAAACCAAATCTGGTAATTCAATAAATGGTATTACTGCATCAAGATATTTCAAAGTTTCTCTAGGAGTTTTAGCATTATTAATTTCTGCACTTCCAACTCTAACAATTAAATCACCTTCGCCTATTGGACGACTGCCAAATTTAGCTGGAATAACAGCACCACTTTCGAGGAACATTTTTTCGAGTAAAGCACCTCGCAAAGGCTGAGAAACATTAAAACGTTGTTGAGCATTTGGATTAGTTAATCCTGCTTTGTAGCCAACTATTTCACCTAAATTTTTACTAATTTCTGTTATAAATTGCTTTTGAATTTGTTTTGCTTGAGGAATAGTTAAGGTTGTTGCAGTGTCAACAGGAGTTTTTGTCAGGTAATTTTCTACAAGATTTTTTACTAGCTGAGAATCACTATTTTGAGTAACTATAGATGTAGAATTTTTATCCGATACTTCTGTTTCCGATGATGTTTTTGATGTTTCAAAAGTGCAGGCTGAAAGTAAGGAGATTAAGAGTAAAATAAGATATTTAGATATGTGCATAATTTTTAGTTTTTAATAAGGTTTTGTCAGTCTTTACTCCCATTGAGAACAATCAGGAAGATTTTCAGGGTCGGAATCTTTATCTTGTTCAATTTCCTTTATTCTCTCTTGTTTAGCTTGCTTATCTTCAGGAATCCATTGAAATTCAAATCTTCTAGTGTCTATTAATTTTTCAGATATTGTGTCGATATTGTCTTCAAATAGTGTGTCTATATTGTTTTCTTGTATTGTACTCTTTACATAAGTTGCTTCTTTCCAATTGCAGGCTAATTTTATTTGTGCATTACGGAGGTTTTTGGCATTAAAAAGGTAAGCTCCACGGAGGTTAGCTCCATCAAGGTTAGCTGAATCGAAGTCAGCTTCACTAAGGTTAACTCCACCAAGGTTAGCTTTAGTGAACTTAATTCCAATCATGTTAGCTCCATTGAGGTTAGCTCCATTGAGGTAAGCTTCATTGAGCTCAGCTCCAATGAAGAAAACTTTACTGAGGTTAGCTAAAACCAGGTTAGCTTTAGTCAGTTTAACCCTACTGAGTGTAGCTTCACTGAGGTCAGCTTGAAATAGTCTAGCTCCACTGAGGTTAGCGTCATGGAGATTAGTTTTATTAAGTTTTAGACCAGATAAAGAAAATCCTTCATTATTTAATCGTTCTACTGCAGCTGTCACAACCCCAGATTTATCGCTTTGACCTTCATTAATAATACTCCAGCTAGAAAAATGTCTTTGTTCTTTTCGTTCTTCACGCCCCGTGAACCAGCTCACTAAACTAACAATAAGAGTAATATTGGCAAGCAAACCAACAACATTTAAAATTGCGAAATTTGTTAACAAATAGTCTATATCTTCTACAAATTTCTCAATAGCAGTTGTTTCCCACCAATCTGCAAAACGTCTGATTGGTCTGGTTTGTTTTTCAGGAGTTTCTTTTTCAGGAGATTGAACGTCTTGAGGAGAAGAAATATATTGTTGTTTCGGATTTTCTATTCCTTCCTCTTCAATATTTATTTTTTCTGGGAAAACTACATTTTCGTACAATAAAGAAGTAGTAAATTCAAAATTAATGCTTTCTAATTTAAGCGAAAATTCCTGTTGACTATCAGCTATTTCCTCAAGAGAATAAGTAGTAAGTTCCCATTTATTTTTTTCATTAATTTGATAGTATTCAATACATATCTTTTCTGAGTCAATAAGAACATATTCTTTGAGACTTTCTATCTGACGATAATATTGGAATTTTTGAGCGCGGTCGAAATTTTCTGTACTTGATGATCAAACTTCTACAATTAAACAGGGATAATAGATAATATTTCTAGATTTTGTGTCTCGTGGATCGCAACTTACAACTACATCGGGGTAGAAAAAGGAACCATTGCTGGAAACTGCGACTTTAGTATCTGCGATTTGCACTCTACAACCTTTTCCTTGCAGGTGACTTTTTAAAGCAGACGCTAAGTTGAGAGCAATGTCATTATGAGAAAGAGTTTCTCTAGTCATCCCGTAGACTTTGGCATTGATATATTCATATTTTACGGGTTGCTCTTCTTCCCATGCTAGATATTCTTCTGGAGTCATCTTTTCAGTTACCAAGGAAAATTAATTGTGTTCCCTTAATTTAGCAGGTCGGGACGTTGGATGCAACTTCCCTACCGGAAAATGATGTACAAGGTAAATAGTGAAAACCTTGTAGTGCGGGCATCTTGCCCACTATATGATCTGATTACAGCGGGAAGCGCTGTAATTCTATTTTCACAACCGACAAGACTTACGTTCGCGGGTTTCTTCCACATTTTGCCAACCATAAGAAAAATGACTAATAGAATTAATTTGAGGAGTTGCTCTTCTAATAGCTTGCATTTGGATCTCCAAGGAAGGGCGACCAGTAACAGGTTGTCCCCAAACTCCAGCGATCGCCGGAATAACTGATACCCCATTTGGTGCCATACTTACCACTCTCTCTACTTTTGAAACAATACAACTGGGGTTGCGATCGCCACAAGTTCCATAAGACATGGGATGCCATTCCATTGAAGCTGGAAATTGATCCCAAGGTTGGAGTCGAGAGTCAAACCCATTATCGCGTACCCTTTTGTTACCACCAGGGAAAAATACAGCACCAGCAGAAAGACCTTTTTGTTTCACTGGTTTAGTCGCCATTTTGAGAAAGTCAAGTATTCCTTGAGCTGCATGAGCAACACTCAATTCCCAAACTTGTCGTCCCGAACCTCCTTTCGGTAGTCTACCAGTAGCAGATTCAGTAGTAGCAGGTGAAAAGAAATTTTGCCACTTAGGAGTTTGCTTGTAAGAAACCGCAGAAATATCTCCAGAAGTTACATATCCTTTGTCTAAAAATCTTGTGAGTAATTCCTTTCCTGCTTCATTTTTCGCCCGTTGCAATAGAACTTTCCTAGAAGCTTCACCATAAACCCATAAATCTTTTACTTCATCCGCTACAGAGTCTGGTCCTACTCCACGCAAATAACGAACGTAGTCGAATAAAACACCTTGAGGTTGACGTTTAAGTACCTCATTAATCATAACTGCATAATCTTGACGTGCCTCTGGACTGTAAGGGTCAATGAATGTATGAAAAGCATGACTTGCTCCTAACTGGTCGTGCAAACTCGTATTGTCTGGAATCACATCAAGGGTTGTTTGACCTTTACCATTGCGAGCTAAAGCTTGTTGGCGGTTGGGTAGTTGAGAGTAAGTATAGCCAAAGTTGATGGTAAATACCCAAGCATAAGCTCGCAAACCACGAACGCCTGCTTTTTTGAGACTCTCAGCTAATAGATCGACATTTTCATAACCAGGGACGCGCAGTACAGACGGCCAAACTGTGGGGTTATTTGCTGCGGGAAGAAGCACTTGTCCATCATAAAAAGCTTCTATGTAAACTTGATTGTAGCCTTTATTAACTACATGGTCGAGTATTCTGTCGATTTCTCCTGGTCTAGCATCACAAGGATATAGTCGCAACCATATGCCTTGAGTTTTTGGCCAGTTTCTCAGGCGACAGTTGTTTACTTCTCTACCGTGTTGAATCAAGATATCCTGATATTGTTTTTCTGCTTCTTTGTTTCCAGTTAAGACTGCTTGACGTAAGTTTTCTTTTGTAGCGATCGCTTCTGGTGACAACCGACAATAATTATCTGTTTGTGCTTGAGCTGGTTGCTGATACCAAAATAATGGGTTTGCTACTAGGCAAAATAAAGTGCCTAATATACTATTATATAAGGTTTTTTTTGCTTTAATTTTTTTGTGTGAAGTATAATTTTTGTTCATAACAATAATTAAATTTATTTCCTCATACAAATAAACAGAATAACACCTAATATCATGTCTCTTTGAATAACCACAATAAAAAATTTAGGGAGTAGGGAGCAGTAGGGAACAAGGGGAAATTTGTTTGCGCAGAATTCCGCACCGAAAAAATATTCTCGCCTACAGAGAAGAACATTTTTACCCTTGGCTAATTAATAAGACTTGATATAATTATTGATTAGCTATTCGGTCAATACCTAGTCTTTCAGTATAGTTTAAGAATAAATTGTATAGTGCTACGCAAATAAATAGTGCGCGGACATTCGTTTATTTCCTACTCCCTGCTCCCTACTCCCTTTTCACTCAAATTTGATTGTCAAACGCCAAAGAACCTACTGCTAAGTAGGTAGGTCTAATTAAACGTTAAAAAAATTGTCGGGGCGGGTTTAACCAAAAGCTTTGATGTAAAGCACGTTTGATATCATGTCCGGTAGCATCGGTATTGTATAGCAAGGGTAGGGAACACCGGAGCTGGGAACAGGGAACAGGCAAGAATACTTAAGAGCAAGAAAAAAACTTAAATTTCCTGTAGATATTCACCTTTGGGTTTACACGAACGCGCCCCAGCGGACATGATATGAGTTCTAAAAACCCGCCTTCTAATATTGCGTTTATTTATGCTCACCTAAGATTGACAAAAAAAATTCGGATTATAGTTACCCGAATTTATACAGCTACTAAGAAAAAACTGAGGAATTGATGATTTTTTCACCTTCTTTGTAAGACAAATTAAAATTAGTCGAATACCTACAACCTATTTTGTACTAAATAATAGGAGGTAGGATATAGTTATAACTACAATAATTTGAATTAATACTCTTTCATTGATTTTAGAAATTGAAAATCTTAACTATGATGACTATCATCTCATAGTCTATGGGAAGTTCATCAGTTCAATGAAAAGAACCTCTAAATATCACCTCACATTTTTGTTCAAATTTTGTCTCAGTTTTTGTGTTTTTTTCAGCAATTATTTTTCTGTTATTTCCAGTTCTATAGCATTCTTAAATTATTGGTCAAAAATCCAGAATTGTATAGACAAAAAAATGTCAGTTATTAACCCCTTTTCCTTATTTCTAAATTCCCAAATATTTTCTGCACAACTTAAATATAACTGCCATATTTCTAGAGGTATAAAAAATATTTTCTTTAGTTAAAAGGTAAAGAGATAATTGCTAAAGTAAGAATTAATATAGTGTTTCTCAGACTTAGTTTAAGATACACTTATTTTCCCTATTTTATTTTTCCTTTTCTCTAAAACCAGTAACTTTGTACTTCAACAGTATGGTAATTGCGATAATCATAATTTAATCTGACAATTACGCTCCCCGCTTTAAAGCAAGTTCTACTTGTCTAAATTCTTGACCTAAACGTTTCTTCAATTTTTCAGGCACAGGACGATTTGGATAAGAACTATAATGCCCTGCTAAAGAATTAAGAGCAGTTCGCATAGTAGTAAATGAAGGTAAATTCGATACAGAATTATCACGTCGGTAGCGAGAGGCATAATCATTAATTGTTTGACGTGCTATTGCTTGAGCTTCCGCCTTACTTTCTGTATTCTCTGGTAACTCAATAGCTGTTTTTAAGGTATTTATTAAAGCTAATGTGTCTTCTTGATAATTTCCAGTTAAAGTTGCGGGATTATTAGAACAACCCATCAAACCTATTACACAAACTAAAACTAAGGCTAGTACACGAGAAATAAAACGTTTCATAGAACTTTATTTGCTATGGTAGGTAATTTGTTATTGATTATTTCATAATATAGTCTAGCTCAATTTGAAATTTTAGTATAGTTAAATA
This sequence comes from Okeania sp. SIO1H4, assembly GCF_010672695.1. NCBI lineage: Bacteria > Bacillati > Cyanobacteriota > Cyanophyceae > Oscillatoriales > Microcoleaceae > Okeania > Okeania sp. SIO1H4. Next base: position 33,561 of record NZ_JAAHGB010000053.1, on the reverse strand, counting down.
TCAAAAAAATATTCTATTACTACAATTTTTTATTTTTGTCAAATGTCAATTGTTTGACCACGATCAAATAATCAAAAATCCCAGAAATAACTAATTTGTCCCGATCGCACCGAAAGAATTTGAGTATCTTGTAACCACTGACCATCAAAACACCCTAAATGAGTAGTAGTAATCAAAGTTTGAAAACGGTCAGTAATTGCTTCTAACAACTGATTTTGTCGATGCAAATCTAACTCTGCCAACACATCATCCAATAGCAACAACGGCGGTTCCCTTACTACCTGCTCAATAAGTTGCAACTCCGCCAACTTTAACGCTAACACCAAAGTGCGCTGCTGTCCTTGAGAAGCATATTGTCTTGCTGGAGTATCATTAATAGTAAAAACTACATCATCTCGATGAGGACCTACTACTGTAGTACCTTGATATTGTTCGGCGATCGCCCGTACCTTGATTTTTTCTAAAAAAGCTTGACGCACGCCATCCAAACTATCTTGAATAATCAATTCCTTGCTATCAACCATCACATTCGCTAAATATTCCATCCGCAAAACTTCCATATTTCCAGCGATCGCCCGGTGCCACTCACTTGCTAACGGTGCTAACCTCTGTAAAACACGCTGTCTTCGGCGAATTACCCGCGCTCCAGTAGTTGCCAACTGGGCATCCCACAAAGCTAACTCCTGAGTAGAAATAGGATTTATGGAACCAGTAGTTTCTGCTGCCATTTTCTGTTGGCGAATCTGCTTTAACAAAGCATTCCGTTGGCGCAAAACTTGATTGTACTGTTGCAGAATGTGAGCATAGACAGGTTCGAGCTGTACCAATAGTCGGTCTAACCAGTGACGGCGTACTTCAGGTCCACCCCTGACTAAATCTAAATCTAGACTGGAAAACTGAACCACATTCAGAATGCTTAAAAAGTCTAAATGGCGACGTAAAGTTTCACCATTAATTGCTACAGTGCGTCTACCTTGACTCCGTACAGTTAAAGTCAGCTCAATATTGCCAACTTGTCTTTCTAAGTTAGCTTGTATTTGTCCCGCTGGTTTGCCATCTAAAATTAAATCGCGATCGCGACTAACCCGATGAGATTTGAGAGTGGAAAGTAACTCTACTGACTCCAGTAGATTAGATTTACCTTGGGCATTATCTCCCACTAAAATTGTTTTGGCAGCATCAAAATTAACTTTTTGATCTAGATAGTTCCGAAACTGTCGTAAATGTAAATGTCTAAGGTACATATTCACTAGGAGACAGGAGACAGGAGACAACCCACCCCTAACCCCTCCGGTGGAGGGGAGAAATGGGAATGAGCGAGGAGGTAGAAGTAAGAATTGTCCTTTGATTTTTCAACCATAGTCAGCCAAAAATATAGCAATGTGCGCTGGCATATTTACAAATTGCAGGAGATGTCCAATAGCTAAAAGTCTTATATTATCGGTTTTTTATTCCCCCTGTTGCCTGTTGCCAGATGAGCTGTTGCCTGCGTACAGCGCTATACTAGCTTTTTGCAGCTCTTTGCACCGAAAAGCTGGCACTTTTTTGAACCCCAAAAAGGCTAATACCTTATATTTATCAATACTTTGAGAATTAATCAGCAAACCCTACATATTTACTAGAAGTCACGACGTTTAAATTAACGAGTTTAACCACCAGATTAAATAAAACCGCCCCAAATATCTAACTATAACGTCTTAGTTTCTCAACATAAAACTCCTATTATTAAGTATACTAACGAGCGTCAGGGATTACTTCTGACTTTTGTACCTCACCAATCCAACAGCTCCCCTATCTTGTACCAATTCACTTGAAAAATGTCACAAATAGTTTCAAACTTTAAGTGTTAAATAATTTCCTGAAATTACTGTAGCATCAAAGTTTTGAGCTTCTATAAAATCTTACTTTTAATTTTTGACTTTTAATTTTTGACTTTTGACTTTTGACTTCTTGCTTAAATTCTATGAAAATAATATTCTTTGGCACACCCCAATTTGCTGTTCCCACTCTGGAAAAATTATTAACTCGGCCAGAAATTGAAGTTGTGGCAGTTGTCACTCAACCTGATAAGCGACGGGGACGTGGCAATAAGCTCATCCCATCTCCAGTTAAGTCATTAGCAGTTTCTCACAGTATCCCTGTTTGGCAACCCCGTCGAGTTAAAAAACATACTGAAACTCTCAATTTATTACGACAAGCACAAGTAGATGTATTTGTGGTAGTTGCTTATGGACAGATTTTGTCTGCGGAAATTTTAGATATGCCGAAGTTGGGTTGTGTAAATGTTCATGGTTCGATTTTGCCCAAATATCGCGGTGCTGCTCCTATTCAGTGGTCTATTTATCATGGCGAGAAGGAAACAGGCAATACCACGATGTTGATGGATGTGGGGATGGATACGGGCCCAATGTTGTTGAAGAGTATTATTCCTATCGGTTTATTGGATAATGCTGCATCTGTGGCGGAAGTTTTGGCAAAGGATGGGTCTGATTTATTATGGGAAACTTTGTTGAAGTTGGAGACAGGGGATATTGAACCTATTGCTCAAGATGATTCTTTGGCAACTTATGCTCCGCTGATTCAAAATTCTGATTATCAAATTGACTGGTCCAGGGGTGCTTGGGAAATTCACAACCAAGTAAGGGGATTTTTTCCTAACTGTGTCACCAGTTTTCGGGGTGAGTCTTTGAAGGTAATGGCAACTGTGCCAGTAGGTGCTGAATATTGGTCGGAGTTGCCTCCTGAGTTGCAGAAGTTGGAAAAGGTTTGGTCTTCTGAGTCTGAGGTTTCTGGGAGTTTGGGGGAAGTAGTGAAAGTTATTAAGGGTTTGGGACCAGTGGTGCAAACTGGTGCTGGTTGGTTGTTATTGTGCCAGGTGCAGTTGTCAGGAAAGAAGGCGGTTTCTGGTTGGGATTTTGCTAATGGTACTCGTCTGGCCATGGGGGAGATTATTGGCAGTTAGGATGGGTCATTTCAGTTATCAGTTATAGCACTACACAAATAGGGCGCGGACATTGATAAATCCTCAAACTCAGTCAGGGATTACTTCTGTAGGGGCGTTAATGATATTTTGCTTCGCATAACTATCGTTAATGTCCCTACTGACTTCTAATATCATGTCCGGATAATTAGTGATAAAAAAAACTTTCTCCTTCTTCTTCTTTCTTCCCTCCTGACTCCTGACTCCTGACTCCTGACTCCTTCATCGTTTATTTATAACTGTTCAACCGGACATGATATAACTTCTGACTTGCGCGTAGCGCTATATCAATACCTCCGACTGAAGCAGGAGGCTACGAAAATACGGAGTTCTCTTTTTTTTATCCCCTTAAAAGGGGAGACTTGAGACCTTATTTTTCGGTTATTGGTTGTTAAATTTAAAATTTAAACTTATAAATTTTAACTTTTAGTTTAGTTTCAACTGAAAAAATGGATAGGAATTAATTTAGACTATGTTGACAATTTTACAAGTATTAGACTCTCCAAGAATCAATTTCCTGCTCTTGATTAAAGAGGAGCTAAGTAATTTTCTAGGAGGTTTACTAATTTGGACTATTTTAGCCTTTATTTTATATATAGTGGTCTTCTATGAGGCATGGATAAATTTTTACAGCAAATTGTTAATGCTAATAATAGTTTCTTAGAAACTAAGTTAGATAACTATGGCGAAGAGTTATGGAAATGGATGGAGGATAGATTTCAAATTTATGCTGCTTGGCAACATCCCAAAATTTGGATGAACAATTTGACAATAGGAAGCACTGGAGAAGGGACTATAGATTTGGCTGTAAAGTTTTTTATTGATAATGTGAAATTGAAACAATGTCAGCGTGGTAACCGCATTTGCAGTGAAGTTCATGGAGAAATTGTTAGCTGACTAAGGTAGGCTTATTTTTACAGATGAAGCACCCAATGGCAAACAAATCATCTAGGGATTTGCTCCTTCTTGAGAAAATCTGTTTTGGACTTAAATTTAAATACTTAATACAATCAAGTTGGATGAGAATAGAGTTGTTTTTTTGACCGCTAATTATACTCAATCCGGTTTATACAGAACCTTTATTTATGAAGGTAAGGAAGAAGGTAGAGAGAAGAAGGATTAGAGAAGAATTTGAAAAACGTGCTTTTGATATCTGGATTTGGTATTACTTGGACTAGGATTGATGAATTGAATGAAGTAAAAATTAATATTTTTATAATGAATATTATTAGATAACTCGGCTAATATACTATTGTTTATGTTTAGTGTTTTCTGTAAAAAAAATACCTGCGATAGTTGCTAATCAAGAATTGACAGAAAAAATTTCTAACGAAAGTCTAGAACTTCAAGTTTTTCAACTCAAAACTCAACTTTTGAGTAAGGGAAGAAGTGACTATACCCTCGCCAAAACTGATTTAATGAGCGTCAGAATTAAATGTTACGCTCAAGGGGGAGAAAATGTTCTACACTCTCATCCTGGAGATGATCATACTTTTGTAATTTTAGCCGGAAAAGCTAGGTTTTTTGGCAAAGATGGTGAAGTTGGAGTGTTCAGTAGAAACCAAGGTATATTAGTTCCTAGAGGTGGTTTTTACAAGTTTCAAAGTTGTGGAGATGAGCCTCTAGTCATGTTGAGAATAGGCGCGGAAAAGGAAAAAATTCCAGTTAATCGTATTGGTATTGATGGTAAGTCATTACCAGGAAAATCAAAGGAAAACAAACATGAGGATGGTGTACTGATAGAAGGGTTATATTATGAGTAGCCGCTTTCTTAAGTAGCAATGTTAATGACGTTTTGAATCAATCAATGTTTTTAGTGATTCCTTCTCTAGAAACTACTAAATTTTTATTGGTAGGTTCTGGAGAAGATTATTGATATGAAATAGAAAATTTAAAACCTTAGATTTTTCTATCAGAGAAGTTTGAAAGAGGATTTCCACTATAATATAATTTTTAATTTACGGTCATTTCAGTTATCAGTTATCAGTACCTCAAAAATAACGTACTATACTATCAAGTCAGTTGAATATTTATAAATAAGAGAGTATGGAAAGATTTACTTTATGAAGTGAAGGGATTGTTTTTCCCTCCCGTGAGTGGAATGGAGTTCTATCGGGAATTAAACAGTCATCCAATTATCATTCCTTAAGTTTATTTTGAGCTTCTGTAATATTGTTAAAAACCCTTATTTAATCTCCCTTTAATATTGGTAGAATAGTCAAACTTATAAATCAAAAAATTAGCAAGCATTTCCTGCGGAATGCTGCGCAAACAGCTATTAGCTGTCAGCTCTCAGCTCTCATGAGGGGGTTTGAATAAATATAGACTTTCAAGCCAGCTTTTATAGTAAGTATCAATTATGACTCAATTAGTAAAGCTTTTATCTAAAATTAAAAGCAATAGCTGATAGCTGGCGGCTGAATGCTTACATAAATAAAGCAGAAATAATTAGTAGTAAAATATTATAAATTTTCAAAGAATATGACCTATTTGTGGTTAGCATTAGCAAGTATTGTTGGGTGGTTTGTCAGTACTCTAGCAGGTGGCGGTAGTTCATTTATCTTAATGCCAGTCATTGGTTTATTTTTAGGAGCTTTAGCCATCCCACCAATTATTACAACTGGAGGAATGATTGGTAATGCTGAACGTGCTTTTACTTATCGGCAAAAAATTAACTGGACAGTGATTTTTTGGGAACTACCTGGTGCTATTTTTGGTGCTTGTTTGGGGGCATTTATGTTGACCCAAATTTCTGTAGAATGGCTGAGTTTTTTAGTAGGATTATTTCTAGTTATCTCTGGGATAAATTTAATTATTAAGAATCAAGACCAATCTTTTACTGTTCGTGCTTGGTATTTTTTACCAGCAGGTTTTATTTATTCCTTTTTGTCTGGCATTATTGGTAGTATGGGACCGATACTTGCACCTTTTTACCTGAAATTTGGCTTGGAAAAAGAGGAACTATTAGGCACTCAAGCAATGAACCGGATGGTAATTCATATTATTAAGGTGATCGTCTACGCCATTTTTGGTACTTTAACTTTGCCTTTGTTTGGATATGGAATACTCATAGGAATAGCTGCCTTTCCAGGTAATTGGTTGGGTAATTTAGTATTAGAAAAAATTAGTCCGCAATTGTTCCGTCAGTTAGTAATTATTTTTGTGCTTTTTAGTGGTGTCTTTATTCTCTGGGAACAAAGGAATATATTAATATTGTGGTAGATTTGGCAGTAATGCTAAAAAAATTTAACCAATATTTTTGTAAGCACTCAGCTATTAGCATTTCCTACGGAATGCTGTGCAAAAAGATGCATGAACGTAAAGGACTTACTAAGGTTAGCTTATTACCTTTTTCTTTCCTGCGGAATGCTGCATAAACATAATTTTGAATTCTCCTTCTAAGATAATAAGATAATAAGTTAATAACTGATAACTGATAGCTGAATGCTTATATCAAATCCGTTTAATTCGGTATAAAAACATTCTTGATCTTCACCATTACCAAATCTTCATAAATTTTTTCCCTCCTGACTCCTACTTCAAAAGATTTTATACCGATGCTAACGGATTTGATATTACATATTTTTTTGGGATGATAACAAAATTTCATCCACGTTTTCTAAGGTCATTTTTTGTCGGTCGGCTAAATTTTTAATTGTTTGAGTAATAGCTTGAATTTGGAAGTTGTCTAAATTCAAACCAAGTTGAATAGCACGATGATTAATACTATTTTTACCTGTAAGTTTATGGTTAATTAAAATTGACCGATTCAAATCAAAATCAGTGGGATTTATTGCTTCATAAGTTCTAGAATTATTGAGCATTGCTTTAGTATGAACTCCTGCTTTATGATTAAATGCAGCTTCCCCTACGATACAATGATTGAAAGGAATAGAAAGTTCAATTTTTTCCGCTACTAATTGATTTAATTTATGGAGATAAGATAGAGAATATTTATTGTTTAAAGTTTGTGGATCGAGGGTATAAAGACGAGCAATTAATCCAGCTAAAGGAGTAATGCCATTACGTTCACCAATCCCTAAAACAGTTGTATCAATATGAGTTGCCCCTGCTTCAAAAGCAGTAAAACTATTAGCAATTGCACAACCTGTATCATTATGAGCGTGAAATTCTATATCCTCACAAAAACATTGTCTCATATTTTGAATTAGTTGATAAACCTGGTGAGGAGTTGCTATACCTACTGTATCAGCTACTCCAAAACGATTGACTATTCCTAATTTATTAATTGCTAAATAGACTCGCAGTAAATCTGAAAGAGAGCTACGAAATGAATCTTCAGTAGAAAAACGCAATTCTGCTTGAGGATTTTTTTGATGAATAAAAGTGATAACTTCTGTAGCTATATCGATAATTTCTTCTATACTTTTACGGTGACCAAATTGACGTAAAATTTGTGAAGTGCTGATGAACAGATTAATGCCATCTACACCTGTATCTAGGGCTATTTTTGCATCTTCTAGATGGCAACGAATGTGAGTGACAACTTTAGCTTGTAAACCTAATTTAACTAATTTTTGACAATCTTGATAGGATTGAGGAGAAGCTCTCGGAGAAGTAACTTCTATGTATTCTACTCCGAATTGATCTAATCCTCTAGCTATTTCAATTTTATCACTCGTAGAAAAGTTAGATTTAAAAAATTGTTCTCCTTCTCGCAGAGTAGAATCAACTATCGCTAATTTACTTAATAGCATTTTTTTAGTTTAGGCATAATTCTATAATTTTCAGCTAAACATATTACAGGAATTATGATTAGTATGGTTAATTACAATTAATATCACAAAAAAATGGTATATATTAAAGATATTTAATAATATTTAAGAACATTTAAGTTATTGTTAAAATCTATAGCAAAGCAGTCTTATTTGAGTTGTGAGATATTGTAGATTTTAGGGAATAGGGAACAGGGAACAGGGAACAGGTATGGGAGAAACACCGAAGCAATAAAATGATCACAAATGATTTAGGATTGCTATAGTAACCCTCAATCTTAAATTCTAATTAATATTTTTATAGTTATTTGAGTAAATTATATCAATTTGGAAAAAGAATGTTACGAATAATCAGGGCAATTAAAATACTTTATCGGAGATGTCTCTTGGACTAAAAAGATAAATTACAACCTAAAAACTTGTATTAAAGCCATTGATTCTGACTCGGTCCGACTGACTTCCCCTCCTGGGAGGGGGAGGGGTGAGGGGTGGGTTGACTCCTAAGAAATATCCTAGCTATTTGTAGGAAAAATTTATCAATTTGGTATTATAGCGTTTCTCAAGTTACTGAGGTACAGTTATTTTTCTTCTTTTCTACTTCCTACTCCCTAAAAAAATGAATATAGTCGAGAAAACAGCTTCTTAAAAATATTCTATGACTACTTTTAAACAGAATATAAAGTTAATAAAATCTGGAAAGTTTTAGGTAAAAATATCTTTGAATTTAGGGAACGGGAAATAAGAGTCTTTTCAGTTATCAGTTATCACTACCTCTAGCTGAAGCAAAAAGCTTAACATCAGGAATATTCTCTTTTGACTCAGTCCTCCTACTAAAAAAAACTGTGTTTATGATAGGGGAGCATTCCCCCATCAACAAAATAGTAGGAGACTTAAACCCTCGAATTTTTAAGTAATAAGTAAGCAAGAATTTTTTGAGTTAGTTGTTGAGGTGAAAACTTAGTAGTATCTAAAAGCAAAGTTCGCTCAGGAGCAATTGCCTGTAAAGCTGTTTTTGTTGCTTCCGAATCATAATTTCTGCTCTCCTCAACCAGAATGTTTAATCGTTCGCAAACATCTACAGAGTTATATACTCCTCTTTCCAGTAGAGTTAAAATTTCCTGCTCTTCATCAAAGGTAAATAAATTGGATGCTTCGGGTATACCAAAGTCAGAAAAACTCATAATTTTTTGGGGATTAACTACTTCATTATCTGGATATTTTGTGATTCTATCGAAAGCATCGCTTCTAGTTAAAAGACGTTTTAAGCGAACTGATAATGGGGCATCCAAAATTATAAATTTAGCTTTTTTCAAAGTATTAGCAGCATAAGTAACTTCATTTTTTCCTCGTAAACCATCAAAAATTAATGGATGATTGATTAAAGATGGATTAACTTGTAACTGGGTTAAAATATGACCCATACCACCGGGAAAACTTTTTTGATACTGACGAGTATATTTAAAACGGTCTATACGACAAATTGTTTGAACGTTTTGCTCATTTGTGGCTGTAATATGAGGAATAATTAATTCTGTTGTTAGGGTGCGTCGATTTGGAAGTAAAGTGAAATCTAATCCAGATTCAGTTAATGTATTAATGACTGTACTTTTCCCTACACCAGTTAAACCTACAATAATTACTAGAGCTTCATTCTTGATAGATACCCAATCTTGAGGTAGAGGTGTACCAATACCAATTCCCGACTGTAACTGTTTAAAAGTTTGATTAGTTTTAGTTATAGTTTGAATCATTTTAAGTTAAGTTTATGAAAATTTGAAATTATTTTATTTAGATAGGTATTATATACGATAAATTTTAAAAAAAAATAAAAAAGATGAAAAAGCATATTTTAAAAGCTCGATGTAACACTGTTCATTTAGGAGGTTTTTCCCATAAACTAGAACCAGCATTAATCATTAATTCTGGCGATCGCATAGATATAGAAACTTACACGGGTTATTATCTTTACGACAGAGCACCTAGAGAATTTATCACTCCAGAATTTCTAGAAATTTGTCACCATTTACCAGCAGAAAGAAAAGTTGGTGTTGGTCCTCATTTATTAACTGGACCAATATATATTAATGATGCTAAACCAGGAGATGTATTAGAAATTATTCTGGAAAATATTTACCCTAGTTTACCGATGGGTTTTAATTCAATTCGTCCGGGATGGGGTGCATTACCCGAACAATTTACAGAAGCAAAACTAAACTTTATTCCATTAGATTTAGAAAAAAAGATAGCTGAATTTCCTCTTAATAGTGGGATAAAAATTCCACTTCAACCATTTTTTGGAATTCTCGGAGTTGCTACAGAAAATACTCAACGTTCATCTATTCCTCCTGGTATTTATGGGGGAAATATTGACTGTCGAGAATTACAAGTTGGTTCGCGAATTTTTTTACCTGTTTTTGTGCCTGGTGGTTTATTTTCTATTGGTGATGGTCATTCTGCACAGGGCGATGGAGAAATAAATGTAACGGCAATTGAAACTTCAATGAATGGTACTATTCAGATTAAGGTTAGGCAAGATTTACAACTAATTTTTCCCATGGCAGAAACATCGACTGATATTATTTCGTTTGGTTTTGGCAATACTTTAGATGCTGCTTTTGAATTAGCTTTAAAGCAAATGATTAGTTGGTTAGAAAATTTTGTTGGGTTGAGTGCTGAAGATGCTTATAGTTTGTGTTCTATTGCTGTGAATTTTCATATTACTCAAGTTGTGAATAATCCTCATAAAGGAGTTCATGGAATGTTACCAAAATCAATATTACCCGCAATAAACTCTATCATATAGAAGAAATTATCTTAAAAAGCTGAATGCGAGCGCATTCCGCACCGAGGAGCTGACTGCTAATAGCTGAAATTACATTCTGCGTAGGTGTTTAGATACCATAAAAAAGAGGCAAGATTTTTCCTTCTTTTTTCTTCCTTCTACTATAAAATAATAATCTAGTTATCGGTCTTAACTTTTTTGCCATTCAGTAAAGCAAGAGGATGAACTTTTTTGCTGTTTTATTTGCTTGAATTTTTAATGCCTGATCAAAAGTAGCGATCGCCTCTTCATAGCGGTGTAGTTTTCCAAGTATAGCGCCTAAGTTATGTAAAACATCAACATTAGCAGTTAAATTTTGGGAACTGAGAGCAGCAAGGGTTAAGACAGCTGTTTTAGAAATACGCATATTTGGCTTATTTATCTATATATATTAGTTTTTATCATTTTCTTTGTGGGTTTAATACCCCACCGTCAACTGGAGTGTTCAAAATTACTTGGGGTGAGAATCCCCATGTAATTTTCCTCCTGTCTCCTGTCTCCTGTCTCCTGTCTCCTTCTTCAATGGAATTAGTTTTTATTGGAACAGATTCTATTTAAGTACAGGTGCAGTTTTTTATTTCTGTGGAGGAAAAAAATTGACTACCTGAGTTAACCATATAGTCTATTTGCCTATTACAAAAGTTTATTGTACTAACCCGGAAATTTATTTATCCAGAATTCAGTACATAAAATCAGTTAAGTTTATTCATCAAAATTACTTCAAGTAATCAAATTTCAACTGGTAAGCTACTACGCAGTTAAATTTAATAAACTGTATTGCTTTGATCGCAGAAGTAAAAAGGAAAAATACGCTTAGTTATCTAGGAGAGAAGAAAAAAAGTTAATGATTGATATTCCGTTGTTTCTCCTATTCCATTTAAGTACAGGTGCAGTGTTTTATTCCTGTAGAGGAGAAAAATTGACTACCTGAGTTAACCATAGAGTTTACTTGCCTATTACAAAAGTTTATTGTACTAACCCGGAAATTTATTTATCCAGAATTCAGTACATAAAATCAGTTAAGTTTATTCATCAAAATTACTTCAAGTAATCAAACTTCAACTGGTAAGTAGGTAGGTCTAATTAAACGTCAAAAAAATTGTCGGGGCAGGTTTAACTGAAAGCTTTGACTTCAGCGCTATAGAGTTCTAAAAACTCGCCTTCTAATATTGGGTTGATTTATGCTTATCTACTTAAGATCCTACAGAGTTAAACTTAATCAAAAGTATTGCTTTTATAGCAGAATTAAAAAGGAAAAAGGTATTTAGTTATCTAAGAGAAAAGGAAAAAGGTGAATTATTCATATTCTGTTGTTTCTCCTACGGAGTTACACAAAAAGATATTCCATAACTCAAAAGTAGTAAGCACCTACACAAAATTAATTACATATTCTTGACAATTTTTATCCAGAACTTTTTTGAGATAGTTAAGAAAGCTTGGAGAGTTTTCGAGTTTCATCAACTTTAATCCACTAATACTTAATAAATTTCCAAAGAATTTCGATTAAGTTGTGCTTGGGTGAGTAAGTTTGACACCAAAATATCTCTAATTTTTTTTCTTTCCATTCTGATAATTTTTCGCTCATTTTATCCCTCGTATAGATGAAAGCTCTATCCATAACTACAGAGCAAGAGTTTAGCTAAATATTGACTAAACTTATTTCAAAAATTTATGACAATTTTACTGTCAATTACTCCCTGATGTATTTCGTAATTTAGTTAATTTTTACATCATATATAGAGCTGCTATCTCTCACTTGAGGAAATTTACTTTGGAAACTTATTCTTTCTAATACCAAATTCACGCAAAGGCAGTTACATCTTAATTTGTGATTTCTTCTTAAAAGAAAAAATTATAAATTCCATAAATTCTAAAATTTCCATCTTTTTTCCTCTTTAATATTTATGTTTTTCTTTCTCTGTTCCCAGCTCCGGTGTTCCCTGTTCCCTGTGTCCTCACGCTTTGCAATATTTTATGAAATTGGTATAAAAGTTTTTTCGTCAAGGATATATTTTGATGACAAAAATAGGAAGTTAATTTTCTGTTCCTGCTTAATGACAGTTGCTATATTTTTAAGTTTACGTTTCCACTTATCAGCAAGAACAGGAATAATTAAAATAACTTAGTCACACTCCAATTTGCCCTAACTCAAAATATTTCATGGCAATTGAAAAAAGTTGACTCTAAATTGTGATAATTTATAATTCAGGAATAATCATAAGTACTCATGCCAAATTATTTGTATATAATTTCATCTCTAAGTCTGACAGAGTGAGAAGTTAATGCATAATTAATTATGCTTAAATACTTAATTTAGGAATTATACAAATCTGGAAAAAGAATGTGACGAATAATGAGGGCAATTAAAAGAAACCTGCAGGAGATGTTCCTTGGGCTAAAAAGATAAAGTCCCACCTAATAAATGGTATCAAAGCTATTTATTTTTACTCCTGACTCAGTCCTCCTGACTCCTAAGAAATAACCTAGTTATTTATAGCAAATATTTATTACGCTTTGTCAGAGAATTCACGGCCTCATAAAAATAATTTGAAATGTTTCTTCTCGGTTTTTTATCTATTAGTAACTATTTGAATTTATTAGTGACAAATATCAAGCTTTATTTTGAGTTTAACAGACATCAACATCAGGTTATTCAATCACTTTTATTATTTATAATTTCTTTAATCAAATTGGTATAATACAGTACGATCGTGAATACAGTTTCAAAGAGCCATCTTGGACAAAAAAATCAGGTATAAAACCTCCCCCTTTAAGGAGATAAAAAAGAAAATTTTGCATTTTATCGCCTCCCTATTGCCCGAGGTACTGATAATTGATAACTGAATTGACACTAAGAAATAAAGAACATCAAAAAATTATAAATATCTTTTATCAACCAAACTTAGTATTACTTCAAAATTAATATTAGATTAAATGCTCATCAATCATTGTCCTCAAGTTACCGTTTGTTTACCTACTTATAACTCTGGAGAATTTCTAACTCAAGCAATAGATAGTGTCCTTCAACAGACATTTACAGATTTTGAGTTAATTATTTCTGATGATTGTTCCAACGATAATACTCCAGAAATTATTAAAAATTATCTGCAGAAAGATAACAGAATTAGATACTTGAGAAATTCAAAAAATTTAGGACTGTTTACTAATTGGAATCAGTGTTTAGAAAGTGCTAATGGTGAGTATATTACTATCTTTGCTCAGGATGATGTGATGTTGCCAAAAAATTTAGAGCAAAAGGTAAAAATTTTGGATAAATACCAAAATATAGGTTTAGTTACTTCATCTGTTATGGTGGTTGACGCTAATAATAATCATCTCAATTGGAATTGGGCAAATTATCCTGAGGATAAGTTAGTAAATGGCAAGGAATGGGCGAGGAATATTTTGGGAGAAGCTAATCCTATTTGTTGCCCGTTTGTATTAATGAGAAGACAAGTTTTAGAGAAAGTAGGCGGGAAATTTAATGAGAATTATGCTTATGCTGCGGATTTAGAATTATGGTTGAGAATTGGTTTGGTTGCTGACTTATATTTTGTCAAAGAAATATTGGGATATTATCGATGGCATGAAGGAAATAAAACTCATAGTTTTGATGATTTTTATCAGGTAAAAGAACATTTACAAATTTGTAGTGATTTAATTGATAGTTTAAATTTATCAGACCCAGAATTAAATTATTGGGAAAGTGAAGTGTTATCTCGAACTGTTAAATGGGTGAGTTTTTATCAAATTTATCGTCATCTGGAAAAGGGAAATTTTGATGAAGCATTCAAGTTATCCGAGTTGCTGGAAAATTGGCGGGGTAAGTCAGTAAAATTAAGTATTTCTGTGCAAGAGTTAGGCACTAGAATACAAAAAATTTTACAAGTAAATTCTCGCCTCAAGTTTGAAGTGGATGAATATAGGGACTGGGTTAAAAATCTTGAGAATAAAAATTCGGTTTTAGAAATGAAAATTAATCAGTTAAATGATGAAAAAAAATGGCTAGAATCTCAGATTAAAGCTTGGATACAAACTGCACAAAAATATTATCAAGAAAATAGGAAATAGCAGAGCGGGGGAGTGGGGGAGTGGGGGAGTGGGGCAGCAGGGGAGTGGGTAGGGACGTTGCATGCAACGTCCGTACAGGGAGTAGTAAATATAATAATAATTAATACGCTTCTAGGGTGCTAATTATCAAAAAGGTGATTATATTTGTGTCAATTACTTAATATATTGAAGTGCTATTTAAGTTAAGTATTGTCGAAGGAAAGGTTATTTCTTAGGAGTCAGGAGTCAGGAGTCAGAATGAATAGTTTTAATGCCATTTATTAGGCCATAATTTATCTTTTTAGTTCAAGGGACATCTTCTGCACCTGTCTTTTAATCATGCTTATTATTCGTAATATTCTTTTTTCACCCATGGTATTAGGACATATCAAAAGCTTAAAATTCAGAAAAAGCAGTATTTTTCCCTCTTCCTTCTTTCCTCTTACTTCTTCAGCTTAAAATTCAGAAAAAGCAATATTTTTCCCTCTTCCTTCTTACTTCTTCAGCTTAAAATTCAGAAAAAGCAGTATTTTTCCCTCTTCCTTCTTCTTTCTTCCTTCTTCAGCTTAAAATTCAGAAAAAGCAGTATTTTTCCCTCTTCCTTCTTCCCTCTTTCTTCTTCCCTCTTCCTTCTTACTTCTTCAGCTTAAAATTCAGAAAAAGCAGTATTTTTCCCTCTTCCTTCTTCTTTCTTCCTTCTTCAGCTTAAAATTTAGAAAAAGCAGTATTTTTCCCTCTTCCTTCTTCCCTCTTACTTCTTCAGCTTAAAATTCAGAAAAAGCAATATTTTTCCCTCTTCCTTCTTCCCTCTTCCCTCTTCCTTCTTCAGCATTCAATAAAACGACTATAAGCGACACTTGCTTCATCTATTTTTCCTTGCTTTGCTAAAGCATCTCCTAAATTTTTATGAAATAAAGGTGAGGTGGGATTGAGATTTATTGCTTGCTCAAAAACATAGATTGCCTCTTCTAATTCCCCCACTTTTGTTAAAGCTTCTCCTAAATAGTTGTAAGCTAAATCTAACTTGGGATTAATTTCAATAGTACGACGGTAAGAGGCGATCGCTTCTGACCATCTTTCTTTTTTTGCCAAAACTATTCCTAAATTTAGATAAATCTCTGGATTATTTTTCTCTATTTCTAAGGCAAGTTGATATTCATAAATTGCTTGCTGAATATCGCCTTGCTCTGTCAATATTTTGCCTAAATTAAAATGAATTTCTGGATTTTCTGGTTCAGTTATTAGGGCAATTTGATAAAAAATAATTGCAGAGCTTAATTTATTTTTTCTAAATAAGATATTAGCTAAACGACAACATATTTCTGGATGATAGGGTTGAGTTTCTAAGATTTTATGGTAGTTGCTTTCATTCTGAGGATCGTAATCTATTGCTTGACGATAATGACTCAATGCTGCTGTTAAATTATCCTGATAACGCTGCCGAAAAATATCCCCTAAATTTTCATACACTTCTGTTAAATTTGGTTGTAATTTTATAGCTTTTTGGTAACTGAAGATCGCCTCATCCCACTGCTTTTGTCGAGAGTATAAATTACCAATCATTTTGTATAATTCAGCTAAGTTTGGCTGAATTTTTAATGCCTTAAAATACCAATTAATTGCAGCTTTTAAATTACCTTGAATTTCTAAAGCATTTCCCACAGTCTGATAAGCTGGAATAAAGTCTGGTTTTACCTCTATAATTTGATGACACAGAGCGATCGCTCTATCCATTTTACCTTGGGCCAAATATTCTCTGGCTTTTTGGTGTTTTTCTACTACATTCACAGTTAAGTATAGATTTTTTCATACTTGACTATATTAAGCTAAAGTATGTTGCAAATTCAAAGATTATTTATCAAACAAATCTCGGACAATCTTTTGTACTATGTTGGTTTTTGTGAGATACCTAGTTAATAATATATGTAAGCATTTCCTGTGGAATGCTGCGCAAACAGCTATTAGCGGTCAGTTCATCCTACGGAATGCTACGCAAACAGCTTTTTAATGAATGAAGCAAACATTAGTTTAACTTCTACTACATTTTCAACTCTATAAAGCTGATAGTTGACTGCTGAATGCTTGGCAATATATTTTGGATAACATATCTAGTTAAGACTTTTGGTAGTAATTTGATCGAGATTTAGATATATACTAATTTCATTTGAGTTGCGTAAAAAACATGGTCGCTTTTAGGCAAAAAGTCAAAGGCAAGAGGCAACAAGTAAGAAGGTTTTCTGGACTTTTTAATGTTAGTAAATAACCAATTATTGTTTGACATCACATCCCGTTAATTCGGTATAAAAAAATGTTTCATCTTCAGGTAGAGCAAAAATATTTCTAAATTCTTTTTCCTCCTGACTCCTGATTCCTAATTAACTATCTAGTTATACCAATACCACCAGATTTAATATTACATTTCAAATGAAAACGCTATATCTAGAGAATATAAACTCAAAAAATTGGCTGAATTTTACCTCTGCTCTACTGCTTTAGCTAAGAAATAGTTCTCTTCTTGGTTAAAGATTGATTTTATTAGTGGTAGAGCGACATATTTATTTTTTTCTGAACTGAAATTATCTAAGTATTAGTAGTCATGAAATTAGATTTAAAGAACCTTTGCTTTCAAAACCAAATTTTTCCTAGAGGCATTATTCATGTAGGTGCTTATGAGGGTAAAGATATTAAAACTTATCAAGGGTTAAATATTTCAAAAATTCTTTTCATTGAAGCTAACCCCACAGTATTTGAAAGGCTAAAAACAAATATTGCCGAAGTATCTATTGATGTGCAAGCTGTTAACTATGCTATTAGTAATCAAAATGGAAAAGTAAAATTATATGTTAACTCCATGGGACAGAGTAGTTCCATTTTGCCTTTGAAATTTTATCGAAATATTTATCCAAATATTAAAGAAACACATCAACTAACTGTTGAGTCAAAAACTCTTGATACTTTGCTATCAGAATTAGGACTAACACCAGCAGATTTTAATATTCTCAATCTAGATATTCAAGGGGCAGAACTTTTGGCATTACAAGGTGCAACTAATCTACTTAAATATATAGATGCAGTTTACACAAAAATCAATTATGAAGAACTCTATGAAGGTTGTGCTTTGGCAGAAAAAATTGATGAGTTTTTAGCACAGACTGGTTTTGGTAAAATAGCAGTTGCCACGCCTTTTCATCCTTCTTGGGGAGATGCTTTTTATGTGAGAAAACAAGTAATTAGTATGTCTACTCTTGGCAAAAATGGTGGATTAGGTAATCAAATTTTTCAGTATGGTTTCTTGAAAATATATGCTCAAGAAAATTGCTTATCAGTAGAGACTCCAAAATGGATAGGGCAAGAATTATTTGGGCATAAAGATCGAGAGATTTCTGAAGATTTACCTGAAGTTGGGGAGAATGATAATGAATTTATCCTCGGTAATACAGAAATTTTGAAAAATGTAGATATTCATGGAGAATTTTTATATCACACTCGCTATTATGTGCCCTTTAAAGAATATTTTTGTTCTTTGTTTCAACCTGCACTAGAGGTAGAGGAAAAAGTAAAACTTGCTTGGGAAAAATTACACTCTCGTGGCAAAACTATCATTGGTTTACATTTACAATCACATTCAGAGGAAAATAGTAATTTTGCTGTTGCTCCGAGTGAGTGGTATAAAATTTGGTTAGATGGTTTATGGGAAACTTTAGAGGAACCAGTTTTATTTATTGCCAGCGATAATATAGAAGAATTACCTCTGGCTTATTTTGCTGAATATCATCCTGTAACCGCTCAAGACTTGGGGATAGAAGTTAATCAAGAATATCTGAATTTTTTCTTATTGAGTAAGTGTGATTTTGTTGCTATTTCTAACACTCCCTTTGCTTTTGCTACTTGTCTATTAAATGAAGTCGGAAAATATTTCTTTCGACCTCATTTTTCCACTGCAAAACTTATACCTTTTGAACCTTGGAATAGTACGCCAGTTTTTCGAGATGTGGATATTTCAGAAATAGGGAATAGTGTTTCATTGGAGGTAAAATTTCAGGAAAATCAAGTCGAGTTAGCAAATATTCAGTCTCAGAAAGATGAACTTTCTCAGAAATTAATATCTACCCAATCTCAACTTCAACAAAATCGTGAAGAATTAGAAAATATCCAATCTCAAAGAGACCAAATATTAGAGGAGTTAGAAAAATCTCAGTCTCAACTTCAGCAAAACCAAGAAAAAACCAAAAATTCCGAAGCACAACTACAGCAAATTCAAACAGAATTAGAAAATACTAAATCTCAGCGAGACGAATTTTCCGCACAATTAGTATCTGCTCAGTCTCAACTTCAGCAAAATCAAGGAACTGCCAAAAATGCCGAAGCACAACTACAACAAATTCAAGGAGAGTTAGATAAATCTTCTTCAGAACTATATGATGTGCGAGAAGAATTAGAAATTACCCAATTCCAACTCGATGAAGTACAGGTAGAATTAGAACAATCTCAATCTAAATATTTCAAGTATCAAGAAGAATTGAATACCTGTAAATCTCAACTTCAAGAAACTCAAACAGAACTGGAAAAAACCAAACTAAAACTAGAAAATCAGGAAAAAATACCACCTAATCAAAATACAAAAAACTACGCAGCACATCTCAAAAATTTAGCGAAAATTCTAGCAGAAACAATTCCAGATTGATATATAGCAATTCCTAAGAGGCGTGAGGTCAAAAATTATTTTGCTGCGTGGGAGTAGGGAATAGGGAATAGAAAAGAAGAAAAACAACTGTACCTCAGTAACTTGAGAAAGGCTAGATTGTATAAATCTATAGCAATTATAAATGATGTGCAAGAAAACTAAAATAGATCGTAAAGTCTGAAAAATAACCATTTTAATCTAACTCCAAAATATGTTTTATATAACCTGAATAAGGCTTCTATATAGAGATTACATTTAGGCAATAACCTGTTGTTTTTAATCAAAAGATATCTTTGAAAAAGAAGTCAGAATACAGGAGTCAGAAGTTATAGTAAGCGCGATAAATGTTTGCTACATTTTTGCATTGGGCGGGAGTATGGCCGAATAGCCATTTGCCCGTACAAAAGTAGGGGAGAACTAAACATCAGAATAATTAACAATAAATGGCCTGCTAATTATCAAAAAAGTTATTCAGTTAGCATGTTAATTACTTAATAATTGAAGTGTCGTCTAAGTTAAGCATTCTTTTTTTCAAAATGGTATTATAGAATAATGAGATATTTAACCCAATTAGGTAAGGATAGAGTCAGGAAAAGTCAAAAAACATTCTTATTAATTCTTACTCCTGACTTATTACCTGGAAAAGGCAATAAAGTCAGCCTTCTAATATAGGGTATGGTGAAAAAAAGTAGGCGAGGAAAGGCAATAGTTTATTGAAGTTTAACAGTAGAAAAAATTTCACTGTTTCAGTTCAAAAAAATGTCTGAATTTTGACATACAGTTCGACTTATTTGTTTTTATTGCACTACATGAATATCTCAATAACCCTTAAAACTTTGATTAATTAAAATTTCAGACTTATTCAGCAAGTCCTAAATATTTATCTCTTTTTCTCCTTCCTTAAAAATTATGAAAACAGCATTAATTTCCGGAATTTCAGGTCAAGACGGTTCCTACTTAGCCAAACTATTACTAGAAAAAGGTTATAATGTTTGTGGCACTTCCCGAGATGCCCAAATGTCTACTTTTAACAACTTATATCGTTTAGATATTTGTGACAAAATAAAATTAGACTCTATGTCTTTAACTGACTTTAGAAGTGTCTTACAAATATTAACCAAATATCAACCAGATGAAGTTTATAATCTAGCAGGTCAAAGTTCAGTAGGTCTATCTTTTCAACAACCTGTAGAAACATTAGAAAGTATCGCTACTGGCACATTAAATTTATTAGAAGCAATTAGATTTACCGGAGCAAAAATTAAATTATATAATGCTAGCTCCAGCGAATGTTTTGGCGATACAGGCGGTCAACCTGCTACAGAAATCACTCCTTTTCGCCCAAGAAGTCCCTATGCTGTTGCTAAATCTACAGCCTTTTGGGAAGTGGCAAATTATCGAGAAGCTTACAATTTATTTGCTTGTTCTGGCATATTATTTAATCACGAATCTCCCCTCAGACCTCAACGTTTTGTAACTCAAAAAATTATTTCAGTTGTTTGTAAAATTGCTAATGGTAGTAATGAAAAATTACATTTAGGAAATATTTCAGTACAGAGAGATTGGGGTTGGGCACCCGAATATGTAGAAGCAATGTATTTGATGTTGCAGCAAGAAGAACCAGATGATTATGTAATCGCTACTGGAGAAAGTTATCCTTTACAAGATTTTGTCATAGAAGCTTTTGCTGCTGTAGGATTAAATTGGCAAAATTATGTAGAGGTAGATCGAAGTTTATATCGCCCTACTGATATTTCCGTAGGTAGAGCAAATCCAATTAAAGCTAAAGAAAAATTAGCATGGAAAGCACAGTATAAAATGCCAGATGTAGTGCGAATGATGGTTGAGGCAAGAATGGCTAATATTTAAGTTAAGTAGGGCAGCAAAAAATCACACAATCAGGTGTCTAAATATTGTGAATACTTAACAATTTGTAGATAGTTTGTTTAACTAGCTATCAGCATTTTCCGTACCGGAATGCTCCGCAAACAGCATTTCTGTACCGAAACGCTTTTTAATCTTTTTTTGTATGCCCATATTTTTATAAAAAGTCAAAATTTACAGAAATTATAGTTAGCAGTTACATCCTTAATAGAAAGAAATTTTCCTGAAGTATTAAATCTACTTCAGCAGGAATTATCTAGTTCCGAACACCAAGAATTTATCAATCAACTTAACGGTTAATTAGGATTTTTATTCGCAAGCTACTTTAGCGATCGCTTATGCAATAATCCTATATCAATTCCCATACATTAATACTTAACTTAGATAACACTTCAGTTATTAAGTAATTAAAAAGAGCAGAATAAATTTCTTTGCTAATTTTAGCCAAGTTAATGTTAATTATTCTGATGTTTGCTTCTCCCCCACTCCCCTACTCCCCCACTCCCCTACTAATGAAAATATAGACCTAAATTTTGCCAACATTTCTATTATGATAAATATGTAAGTTTACAAAACTTTATAAAATGAACCCCGTTATAGCAACACCACCAAATCAACTAGACCTGCATACTTGGACTTGGAAAAACCACCAAATCCAATATACAGTCATGGGAACTGGACAACCCCTAGTATTAATTCATGGTTTTGGTGCATCCATAGGTCATTGGCGTAACAATATCCCTACCCTCGCCGCTGGAGGCCATCAAGTATTTGCCCTCGACTTACTAGGATTTGGTGCATCTTCTAAGCCACCTATAGATTACTCATTAGAACTTTGGCAAGAACTACTATACGACTTTTGGAACCAACATATTCAAAAACCCACCGTCTTTATAGGCAACTCCATTGGTGGATTACTTAGCCTAATGATACTAGCAGACTACCCAGAAATTTGTACAGGTGGGATTCTAATTAACTGTGCAGGAGGCTTAAACCATCGACCTCAAGAATTAAATCCTCCCCTAAGATTCATAATGGGAATGTTCAGCAAATTAGTTAATTCCCCAGCTCTAGGACCATTTATTTTCAATCAAGTCCGTAAAAAATATCGTATTCGTGGCACCCTCAAACAAGTTTATAGTAATCAAGATGCCATTACAGATGAGTTAATCGAACTACTTCATCGTCCTTCCTGCGACCCTGGAGCGCAGAAAGTCTTTGCTTCAATTCTCACTGCACCTGCTGGACCCCATCCCTCAGAATTGTTACCAAAAATTCCAGCACCATTGTTAGTAATTTGGGGAGAAAACGATCCTTGGACACCAATTTCTGGTGGTAAAATTTATCAAGACTTAGCAGAGAAAGGTGCATCTATCCAATTTGTTCCCATACCCAACACAGGTCATTGTCCCCACGATGAAAGGCCAACAATAGTTAATTCTTTGATTTTAGATTGGTTATCTCAAAGGTGAAGCTCTTGATAGATAGTGCTTTCAAGATTTGTCAAAAAAAATTACTGAAATATAGTGACAAAACTAGCTTTCTAAGTTAGAATGTCTACCGTGTGAGGAGCGAATCAGCAAGAGCATCGAGACGAAACACGGTCAGTCGTCGATGCTCTTTCTCAAAAACTCTATTTACGTTAAGGCACAACTGTTGTGTCAATTACTTTTTAAGTTCATTTTAAGTGGTGTTGAGGATTATTAAAAGGTAGTCATTTTTAATGGCTACCTTTTTAAATTTATTTGATATATCTAGGACTTGCTGATTAACTCTAAAAGCCTTTATTTGTAAATGCTTTAGCCTTTTTTACGAAAAAAAATGCAAGTTTTTCGCTCCAAAAAGCTAAAAATACTCACATTTTCAGTAAACTCTAGACAGACAAATATCAGACAATTATTCCTTCTGACTTTTGACTTCTGAGTTCTGAGTTCTGAGTCCTACCCTCTACAAAAACATATTTTCAGTAGACCCTATCTAGTTGTTATTATTAGTTTCTAACTCTGTTGGCATCCAGTCATGAGTAACATATATATGACCTAACTCTTTACCCCCATAACTTCTTTTAGCAAACCGCCAACCAGGTTCAAGAATAATTTTAGTAAATCCGTCAGCTAAACCATAAGTTCTGCCGATCAGTAGTCGTGGTGCATTAGAATCATAACGAGAAATACCCATTAGTCGTATATCCCCCCCGCTCATTTGCAAAGAGAGAGCATATTCAAGGGCTAGATCGGTACCTGCCATTCGGATAGAATAACCATTACTGTCGGTTGCACGTCCACAAATACCCGTAAAGTCAAAATTTAGTAATAGAGGATCGACCAAGACCGGGCGATCGCCACTTTCACCCCAACATTGTCTAGCATCGGTTTTTTGTTCTAAAATTAGCAACTGTGGCCCAAAAGCACGAGGAACTGCAATTGCAATGTATCTAGACTGCTCGACTTCTTTTTGGTCAAAGAAATTTGCCCTAACTGGTACTGGACGAAGAGAAAAGAAAGTTAATACTCCTAAAGTTGTCAGTGCAGCTATAGACTGCTTAAAAAAAGTTTTCATGCCTCTTGTTTCACCTGATTTTATATAACTTGAGAATTAGATTTTGGGAAATTTTAGGACTTATTTTCGTACTTCTGTTAGAATTTGTCAAATCCCATATAGCCCAATTCTCTGAGTTAGAGACAATTTTGTATTTTTAATTACTTTCTGATACCAATTTTATGTGAGGCTGCATAGAATTAGTTGTTAGGTGGTAGGCGGTAGGTGTTAGGTATTAGGTATTGGGTGCCGCGGTGGCACATAATTATGAAATTTATTAACAAGTATTTCTTTAATGTACAGGCAACGCCTGATTAAAATATTGTTCTATGCAACTTTATATTAATTTGGTATGAGTATTTTAGAGCTAGATATTAAAATTTGTCTCAATGTCAAGTTATGATTGATTTAACAAATAAAAAATAAGATTATAGTATTGAATTTATAATTTTCGGTGGTTAACCATTAACCCATAAGTTAATCATATTTCCTATACATAAACAAATACTGCAATTAAATTTATTCTTGCTTTTGATTACCTATTTGTTTTCTATATTTTTAGAGTTATTTACGTTCTGAATACTTATATTTATATAGTGTTTTCAAATTAAATGTAAATATAGATTTAGTTTTTTTTAGAAAAAAGTGCTGTTTATAGTACCTAATGCTCTGGTGTTTGCTACTATATTAATGCTGTTTTTCTTCCTTTACTCTTCCCTATTTTCTCCATACATATTCCCTTTTCATAGCACTTGGTTTCCACATCCCAGATAAAAACGCTATAACAAAAATTATATTAGCTATCTCTGCTTGAACACAAACACAGAGCAATTTGCTTCAGCAACAACCTCACTACTAATAGACCCCTGCAAAATCCGATTGATACCTTTTAATCCCCGACTACCAATTACAATTAAATCTGCATTATAAATATTAGATAAACGAACAATTTCTTCAGTTGGATCGCCGATCACAACCTCTACTTCAGTAGTACAAGGAAGTTTTTCTCGGTAAACTTGGAGTTGCTTTTCAAATTCCCCGACAGAAATATTTTTCCCTTCAGGTTCAGGTTGATCCGCTTCCCGATCCAAATCTGATTTTTCCGTAGCAACCACATGAGATAAAATCACTCTCGTTTTTGATGTTAAGTGAAATTCTGTCAATGCTTGAATTACTAAATCTAGATCTGAGTGTGAATTGCTGAGAGCTACAATAATTGTTTTGAAGGCCATAGACAAGAGTATTAGTAGAGATTAAGAAATAGGTAGTCCTGTACAGTAATGGTAAATGAAGTATCAAATGTTTAGTCTGCCGTTACCAAAATAATTATAATGCCCACCAGTATGAATAAATAGATAATTAAGGTTTCTACAAAGAAACCCAGTTAAAGTTTGAATAAATTTAGTAACAACTAATCTGTTCTATAAAAACTTAAACAAAATCTCACAAAGAGACATTTTGACTTTGACTGACCATATCTCTCCGGTACATCACTAGGCAGAATGCTACCATAATCAGCCCCATCTAGGTTAAACAGACTTTCTACCGTAGAAGCTAATAGCCAACTTGTGGGACATGAAGACTTACTTTTAAATCCCCATCTTTGAAAGTATTACAAACTTTATAGCTGTCGAAGGAAAGGGCGCGGACAGGTCAAAAGCTTAAAACTCAGACAACGCAATATTTTTCCTTCTTCCTTCTTCCTGCTTCCTTTTTCCTTGTGCTATACAATTGAGAGTTTTCTATATTATTAGTGGTATGTTCTCCCGCGATCTTAAAGATTCTAACGGGAGTCCTCTTGCATTACTTATAAATTTTTACCATCATTTTCCTGATTAATTTTTTCTTTTTTCACCCATTCTTGTTGCTCTTGCTCCTGAGTTTTCGTCCTCACTCTTACCGAGTTAGCATGAGAGGGCAACCCCTCAGCCGTGGCCAATATATCAATATTTGTGGCAACCTTATGCAAAGCAGCAGAAGAATATTGAACCAAACTAGAATGCTTCATAAATGTTTCTACTCCCAATGCTGAAGCATAACGAGCAGCACCAGAAGTCGGCAAAGTATGATTTGGCCCTGCCAAATAATCTCCCACAGCTTCTGGAGTAGAATAACCAAGGAAAATAGCACCAGCATGACGAATATTTTCCACTAAAGCCCAAGGATCTGCAACTTCCAACTCCAAGTGTTCTGGAGCAAATAGATTAGAAAGTTCAGCAGCAGCTTTGAGAGACTCAACAACAACAACTAAACCGTAATGGGCGATCGCCTTTTCTGTCATTGTGCGACGTGGATGATCCTGAAGTTGTCGCTCTACCTCTGTTACCACCTGACGTGCTATTGCTGAATCTGTAGTTAACAAGATAGCTGAAGCCAATGAATCATGTTCTGCTTGAGCCAACATATCTGCGGCTAAATGAACTGGGTTAGCTTCAGAATCAGCAATAATCATCACCTCTGAAGGTCCGGCCAGAGAATCAATACCCACCGTACCATAGACAATCTTCTTTGCCAAAGTTACATAGATATTACCCGGCCCAGAGATGACATCCACTTTTGGTATAGTTTTTGTACCATAAGCTAGAGCTGCTATTGCTTGTGCTCCTCCAATCCGATAAATTTCTTGAATGCCTGCCTCCTGGGCAGCTACAAGTACAGCGGGATGAATTTTGTTATCTTGACCAGGTGGTGTTACCATCACAATCTTCGGGACTTTGGCCACTTGAGCTGGTATAGCATTCATCAGAACTGTACTCGGATAAGCAGCTTTACCGCCAGGAACATATAAACCAGCTCGATCTACTGGTGTGTAGCGTTTGCCCAAAACCACCTCATCATCACCGAACTGAACCCAAGATTTAGGAACTCGCTGTCGGTGAAAAGCTTCTATCTGTTTAGCAGCAAAACGAATAGAATTTAATAAGTCCTTATTTACTTGTTGATAGGCCGCATCTAATTCTGAACCAGTTACTTTTAACTCTTCTGGAGTCAAGGTAATATGGTCAAACTCAGAAGTATAGTGTAATAGAGCCTCATCACCTTTTTCTTTAACGGAGCGCAAGATTTCTCGCACCGTTGTTTCTTTATGAATAGCCGTATCATCATGGGTACGTTCTGTGATACGTTTTAATTCAGCTTGTGCCTCAAGCCAGTTAGTAATTATTCGCAGCATGGAGATTAGGAATGCCAACTAATAAAGTTCGTTAGTAGAGGGTACTTTCAGAACTCAGAGAGTTGGAGCAACATTAAAACTATGCAGAATGCTCAACACTTGACAATCAAGAAAGAAAAATTCTTATTGGTCGCCAATTGTCTCTTAGCTTCACCCTGATTTAATTTAGGGATAAAAGTAAAACCATTCTCGTAAGTTTCCGAATCACCCATTACTCTTTGTTATAGCGTGAAGTAACAACACTGGCATATTTAATACTGTACTCAGTTTTCTGCATCATCTGTCAATATCTCCAAAAGCTTAACTTTAGCAGAAGGAATAAGGAAGAAGTGAAGAAGAAAGAAGGAAGAAGAAAGAAGGAAAAATCTGGCGTTATCTGAGTTTTAAGCTTTCGATCTGTCCCCGTCCTTTGCCTCGACTCCTATACCAAACCTTCAATTGCAATATTTTTCAACAAGTATTAGTATTTTCTGATAATTAATGCTATATTTATATATCTGGTACTTTATATTTTTATATATTTTGGCTGCTGGGCTAGCAGTGTAAGTCTGTGGAGTGACCGTAAGGCCGGAAAGAGGTAAAAGCCTTGGAGGTAGGTGCTATGAAGCAGAAACCTAAGTCGTGAGTCTTAGGAATTCCGCAGTGTCTCTTAAGGGAACCGTCGGAATGAGATGAATTTCTACAATGTCTGGATCTTAAAGAAAAGTTAAATTATGGCCAATATTAAGTCTGCTATCAAGCGAATCCAGATTGCTGAACGCAATCGTTTACGCAACAAAAGCTACAAATCAGCAGTGAGAACCCTGATGAAAAAATACTTCACTGCTGTAGAAAACTACGCTGCTAATCCCACAGAGGAATTAAAGCAAGAAGTTAATCTGCGAATGTCAAAAGCTTACAGTAAAATTGATAAAGCTGTAAAATGTGGTGTTTTACACAAAAATAATGGTTCTCGCAAAAAGTCCAGGTTAGTTAGATATTATAAAAGGCATCTAAAGATCGACAGTAAACAGCAAGAGTCTTCAGAAACTAATGATTCTGTAGCTTCTTAAAAAAGATTGGATTACTTAGTCTTATTGCGGAGCTAGGTGCGTAGTTTTTCGCTCTGCAAAAAGGGCGGCGGGGCATCCCGTCCTTAGAGCTTCATGGAGTCCGATGCAATGGCAGGACTGCGAAGTGAGAAGCCCACACTATACCGAATGGTTAGTGTGGGAGTATGTCACAAGTCGGTATAGTTGCTAGAATTAGTAAGAACTTAAATTAATTACCCGACTTCATTTTTTCTTCAATAGCTGTCTTGAGTAAAAAAAGTTTAAAATAGTTAAAGCGATCCATTAACAATTTTGTATATTTTTGTGGCCAATATACCTATATCAACTGACAATATAGCACTACAAACTGACTAAGAGAATATTTATAATGTCAAGCCTCCTGATTGCAGAAGGTACTGATAAATGATAACTGGAAGACCTGGAGAGCCACAAATGCAGCTAATTGATACTCACGTTCATATTAACTTTGACGTATTCAATTCTGACCTGGAAGACATACGCCAACGTTGGCAACAAGCAGGAGTTGTCCACCTTGTCCACTCTTGTGTTGAACCACAGGAATTCAATGCTATTAAAGCAATAGCAGATCGTTTTCCAGAACTGTCTTATGCAGTTGGCCTACACCCTTTAGATGCTCATAAGTGGACATCTACGACGGCTACTCAAATTGAAGAGTTAGCTGCATCCGAGCCTCAAGTAGTGGCCATCGGTGAAACAGGGTTAGATTTTTACAAAGCAGATAATAAAGAACAACAAGAATTTGTTTTTAGACAACAGTTAACCATCGCTAAAAAACTCAACAAACCGTTAATTATCCATTGTCGTGATGCTGCTCACTCAATGGCCGAGATTATTGATGATTTCCAAAAAAATCAAGGACTTGTCAGAGGAGTAATGCATTGTTGGGGAGGCAATCCAGAAGAAACTAAAATATTTATAGACTTAGGATTTTATATTAGCTTTAGTGGAACTGTAACCTTTAAAAAGGCTACTCAAATTCAAGAATCAGCTAAGGTAGTAGATGACGATCGACTGTTAGTAGAAACGGATTGTCCATTCCTAGCACCAGTTCCAAAGCGGGGTAAACGAAACGAACCTGCTTATGTTAAATACGTTGCTGAGAAAGTAGCTGAACTTAGAGGTGTGACGCTAGAAAGTTTAGCATTACAAACTAGCGAAAATGCTTGTAGGCTATTTGGATTATCTATTGACACCAAAAATACCTAAAGGCTATTATATTTAGATTTCATCATTAAAAGTCAAACAAGTAAATTAATAGCTTGATATCTAATGGCCAAATATCATGTTGAAAGTAAGTTTGAGAGTAAATTGGAATATGTGCCACACAAATAGCATATGCTATTGAGTTGGGAGATAAGCCAAATAAAAAAGTTATTACATTATAATTCTCTGGCAACTGCACCAAATAATTATGATATCTTCCATGAACTTATAGTTTAACTTACTTTCATTGAAACTGTATTAATCTGTATTTTTTATTATTAATTACTAAAAATTAAGTTTCTGTATTAGGCTTTATGCTGTAAATGTATGATTATACTACTTAGGCATAAACTTCCTCACCCTAACTAAATTATCAAAATTATATTAGTTATAACTTTGTTGTTTACCTCAAAAATAGTAGCTAGTGAGTAAATTTAACACCATCTAAAATTTAAAATCAAGCTCAATAAAAATTATCAAATTTTACTTATGTATATAAAATGTCAAAATATTAGATTAACTAATTTACAAGTGTATTACATCTTCAAGTTTTAAATAAAATTTATGGGTAATTTTATCTCCCATAAAAAACTATAGATAAACAACCAGGATAATCAAGAATGATTCATCAAAAATTAAATATCAATACCCAAAGCAACCTGCCGATTTTCAATATGCCCGATCTGATTGAAATTCAGAGGGCAAGCTTTCGATGGTTTCTAGAGTATGGCCTAATAGAAGAACTAGAAAGCTATTCTCCAATTACAGATTATACAGGTAAACTAGAACTTCATTTTATTGCAAAAAACTACAAACTAAAACAACCCAAATATGTTGTAGAAGAAGCAAAACGAAGAGACAGCACCTACGCAGTGCAAATGTATGTTCCTACCCGCTTAATCAACAAAGAAACTGGAGAAATTAAAGAACAAGAAGTATTTATTGGCGATCTCCCACTCATGACAGACAGAGGCACATTTATCATCAATGGAGCTGAAAGGGTAATCGTTAATCAGATAGTTCGTTCTCCTGGAGTTTATTACAAATCAGAAACAGATAAAAGTGGACGACGCACATATAATGCCAGTTTAATTCCTAACCGAGGTGCATGGCTAAAGTTTGAAACAGATAAAAATGACCTAGTTTGGGTCAGAATAGATAAAACCCGCAAACTTTCAGCTCAAGTATTACTAAAAGCTCTAGGATTAGGGGACAGTGAAATTTTTGACTCCTTGAGACATCCTGATTATTTCCAAAAAACAATCGAAAAAGAAGGACAATTTGGAGAAGAAGAGGCACTATTAGAACTGTATCGGAAATTACGCCCTGGAGAACCACCAACAATTGCAGGTGGGGAACAACTACTCCACAGTCGATTCTTTGACCAAAAAAGGTATGACTTAGGAAAAGTAGGAAGATATAAGCTCAATAAAAAGCTCAGGTTAAACTTACCAGACACAGTACGAGTATTAACCAAAGAAGACATATTAGCCGTAGTTGACTATCTAATTAATTTAGAATATGACATTGGTCAAACAGATGATATTGACCATTTAGGAAACCGACGGGTGAGAAGTGTAGGAGAACTCCTACAAAACCAAGTAAGAGTAGGTTTAAACCGTTTAGAACGAATTATCCGAGAGCGGATGACCGTATCCGAGGCAGACTCATTAACACCAGCATCACTGGTTAACCCGAAACCATTGGTAGCAGCTATCAAAGAATTCTTCGGCTCCTCTCAGTTGTCCCAATTTATGGACCAAACAAACCCATTGGCAGAGCTGACTCACAAACGACGAATATCAGCTTTAGGACCAGGAGGACTAACTAGAGAAAGAGCAGGATTTGCTGTACGAGATATCCATCCTTCTCATTATGGACGAATTTGTCCAATTGAGACACCAGAAGGTCCAAATGCTGGCTTAATTGGTTCCCTCGCAAATCATGCTAAAGTCAATGGCTACGGATTCATCGAAACACCATATTATCCTGTAGAAAATGGTCGAGTGCTGCGCGAGGGCAAACCAATATACATGACTGCAGACGCAGAAGATGATTCCCGGGTAGCACCAGGGGACATTATGACCGATGCAGAAGGTAATATTTTGGGGGATGTTGTACCAGTACGTTATCGACAAGACTTTACTACTACCACTCCCCAACAAGTAGACTATGTAGCAGTTTCCCCAGTACAAGTAGTTTCAGTTGCTACGTCATTAATTCCATTTTTGGAACATGATGATGCTAACCGAGCATTGATGGGTTCCAATATGCAACGACAAGCAGTTCCATTGTTGCGTCCAGAAAGACCTTTAGTTGGAACAGGTTTAGAAGCTCAAGCTGCTAGGGACTCTGGTATGGTAGTTATTACCCGCACAGATGGAGAAGTTAGCTTTATAGACTCAACTAAAATATCTGTGGTCGATCCAGAAGGTAATGAAATAGATTACCCATTGTGTAAATATCAAAGGTCTAACCAAGATACTTGCTTAAATCAAAGACCTTTGGTGTATGAGGGAGACCAAGTAGTAGCTGGTCAAGTATTAGCTGATGGCTCCTCCACTGAAGGTGCTGAGTTGGCTTTAGGGCAGAATATTTTGGTGGCTTATATGCCTTGGGAAGGTTATAACTACGAAGATGCAATTCTGATTAGTCAACGTTTAGTATATGACGATGTTTATACATCTATTCATATTGAAAAGTTTGAGATTGAGGCCCGACAGACAAAGTTAGGACCGG
Organism: Okeania sp. SIO1H4; assembly: GCF_010672695.1. Taxonomy (NCBI): domain Bacteria; kingdom Bacillati; phylum Cyanobacteriota; class Cyanophyceae; order Oscillatoriales; family Microcoleaceae; genus Okeania; species Okeania sp. SIO1H4. The sequence continues at coordinate 1,681 of NZ_JAAHGB010000053.1, read as the reverse complement.
AAGAAATTACCAGGGAAATTCCTAATGTAGGGGAAGATGGTCTACGGAACTTGGATGAACAGGGAATTATCCGGGTTGGTGCCTGGGTAACATCTGGAGATATTCTTGTAGGTAAAGTAACGCCCAAGGGAGAGTCTGACCAACCACCTGAAGAAAAGTTGTTGCGGGCAATTTTTGGAGAAAAAGCACGGGATGTACGAGATAATTCTCTACGAGTACCGAATGGTGAAAAAGGTCGTATTGTTGATGTGCGAGTATTTACCAGGGAAAAAGGAGATGAATTGCCTCCTGGAGCAAATATGGTGGTCAGGGTTTATGTGGCTCAAAAGCGGAAGATTCAGGTAGGAGATAAAGTAGCAGGGCGACATGGAAATAAGGGTATTGTTTCACGGATTTTACCTATTGAAGATATGCCTTATTTGCCCGATGGTACTCCATTAGATGTAGTGTTAAATCCATTGGGTGTACCTTCGAGGATGAATGTGGGGCAGATTTTTGAGTGCTTGCTAGGATGGGCAGGTGAGGTTTTGAATGTGCGATTTAAGTGTGTACCATTTGATGAGATGCACGGTCGTGAAAAATCAAGGGAAACGGTACATCGAATGTTGGAATTGGCCAGGGAACGTTCTGGTAAAGATTGGGTATTTAATGAAAGTCATGCCGGGAAAATTCCTGTTTATGATGGACGAACTGGAGAAAAGTTTGACCGTCCGGTGACTGTGGGAATTGCTTATATGTTGAAACTGGTTCACTTAGTTGATGATAAGATTCATGCTCGTTCCACAGGACCTTATTCTCTAGTGACTCAACAGCCTTTGGGTGGTAAGGCACAACAAGGTGGTCAGCGTTTTGGAGAAATGGAAGTATGGGCCTTGGAAGCTTTTGGTGCTGCTTATACTTTGCAAGAGTTGCTGACTGTGAAATCTGATGATATGCAAGGTCGAAATGAGGCGTTGAATGCAATTGTTAAAGGAAAGGCAATTCCACGACCTGGTACTCCTGAATCTTTCAAGGTATTGATGCGAGAGTTACAGTCTCTATGTTTGGATATTGCAGCTCACAAAGTAGAAACTATGGATGATGGTACTACTCAGGATGTGGAAGTTGATTTGATGGCAGATATACCAGGAAAGCGATCGCCTTCTCGTCCAGTATATGAGTCATTGTCTCAAGAGGAAAACCCGCAGTAAGTAAATTAGGTAGTAGGTTTTAGGTGGTAGGTGGTAGGTTAATTAGATGATATTTCTTCTCATAACCTGACACCTACTGCAATTTACGGCATTACTGAGGGGCAGGGTGAATATAAGTGGGGTGGGCATCCTGCCTGCGGTGAAAATATAAGGAACGGGCAAGATGCCCCCAAACACAAAACTATTAAAATCATCCCGCATTTATGCAACGCCCAATTTACTAACTAACTTGTAAAAATTATACTGCCAAAAATGGGGTAAATACAGAAAGCGAAAACTTCTCTAAAGTTAATCAAACTTCCTCATAACTATAGCTATAAAACTAAAGTGAGTAAGTTTGTTCAGTTGTCTATCCATTGAGTCGTTATTACCTACAATTAAGGTATGAAGCTAGTTGAACGTCATGTTATTAGCAAATCACATTATTTATGGTCAGCTTGTGACCAGAAGGCTTTTTTGTCAAAAAATCTGTTCAATTTAGCCAATTACCA